>CAJTOV010000031.1:2814-28835 GCA_910577765.1 uncultured Lachnospiraceae bacterium | reverse complement strand
CCGCACATGCAGTCTCCCGTATCCCGGCCTCCGCCGCGCTGCACCCATGCTCCGGCCCTCCGGCCTTCCCTGCGCCATGTATCTCCTCCGCCTCACCGGTCTCCTCCTCTTCTCCCCTTCCGCTTCCCTGGCGGATCTCCTTGCGCATCCGTACCACGGTCCCCTTCCCAGGCTCCGACTCCACCTGGACCTGGTCCATGAAGGCCTCCATAAAAGAAAACCCCATTCCGGACCGCTCCCCGGTCCGGTCCGTGGTGTACATAGGCTCCATGGCCCGCTTCACGTCCCGGATTCCCGTTCCCTGATCCTCCACGGTCACGGTCAGCCATGTCCCTTGTATCTCCCCTGCCAGGACGATGATGCCCTCCCTGTTCCGGTATCCGTGGATCACCGCATTGGTCACCGCCTCCGACACGGCGGTCTTCACGTCATCCACCTGCTCCAGAGTCGGATTCATCCGGCTCATGAACACAGCCATCACCACCCGGGCAAACTCCTCATTCTCCGACAGACTCTCCATCTCCATGCGAAAATGCTCCATGTCTCCCATCCCTCCCTTATCCGGCCATTGCCTCGTCTCTGGTATTAAAATGTTCTATGATCCGGGTGATTCCCCCGACGCTTAAGACCCTGCCCACCTGGGCACTGACCCCGTAAAGGGTGGTCCTGCCCCCGTTGGCCTTCATCTGCTTGTACCGGTTAAGCAGCACCCCAATACCGGAGGAATCCATGAATTCGGTCCGGCTGAAATCAAAGACGATCTTTCGGATATAATTTTCCGCCAGCAGAAGATCTGTCTCATACTTTAAATTCCGGCAGTTGTGGTGGTCAAATTCTTTAGGCAGATGAATAATCAGAATCTGCCCGCATGCCTCATAGGAAAATGTTTTCGGTGTCATTGGCTGTCTTCCTTTCTGCTTGATCTCCTTCCACGCAAAAAAAGATACGACAGACAATCCTGTCGTACCTTTTCTTCCGTACTCTTATTCCGTTCCTATGTACCTTTCCTGCATCCGGCTGTTCCGTCCCCCGGAGCCTGGCCCGGTCCTTCTCCGGACCGGTTCCGTCAGTATCCTCTCTTCTCCTTGGCCAGCGCCGCATACTCCGAGTTGGGATAATTCATGATCACATCCCCGAAATACTGGTTGGCCGCAGCCGTATCCTCCTGTCCCTGGTAGACCAGACCCAGCTTGTAAATCACCTCCGGGTTGTCTCCCTTTAAAGTCAGACTCTTCTGGTAATAATCAATGGCCTCCACGGCCCCGCCTGCCCTGGCCGCCGCCTCGTCCCCCATCTGGGCCAGCAGCACATAAGCCTTGTCCGCCATATCCCGCTGAAGCCAGGTGACCGTATTGTCCAGGACTCCGTCCGCCAGCACGGAAAAATCCGTCTCCACATAGATTCTGGCCACGGCTCCCAGATCCTCATTGCGGTATGCGTCCAGCATCTGCACCAGCCTCTGGTACTGGCTCAGGATTCCGCCGCTGGTGTCCACCATCCGGTCCAGACTGCTCTGGGCATCCTCCCTGGCCTTTTTGGCATCCTCCACCTCCTGCTGCATGCCGTCGATGGTGAGATTTAACTGGTTGATCTGCTCCAGGTATCTGCGGGCCTCCTCATTGTGGGTCTGGCCCAGGGCCTCCCGGCTGGCCGGCATGACCAGAAAGAAAATCACCGCCGCCCCCAGCACCAGCCCGGCCAGAATATTCAGCACCGACTGCCAGCCTGTATTCTCCTTGTAGGTAGGAGGCAGGATAATGTCATCATCCTGCATCTGCCTATGGGAAAAGGCATTTTTCAGCTTCCGCCGCTCAACCTCCGCCCGGCCTGTATTCTGCTTGACAATGGCCATGTACCGCTGGCAGTCCGGGTTGTACCGGTCCACCTTCAGCGCCTGGTACAGACACCTGCCGGCCTTGGTGTAATCCTCATGATGGATGTACAAAAGTGCCAGAAGCCTCTGGGCCTTTAAGTAATTGGGCACCTCCTCCACCAGACGCATCAGAAGCAGCACCGCCAGGTCCTCATTGTCGCTGTAGGCATAGCCCAGGGCCTGGTTGTACTTCTTGGCCGCCTGGTCTGCCGTCTCCAGATACCCCCTGGCATCCTCCAGCCTTCGGAGATACTCCTCTGCCCGGTTGTCCCTTTCCTGAAAATTCAGGCTGATAATCCACTGGGCCAGAGCCGCGGCCACCTCCCCGATCTCATTGTAGACCAGCCCCAGCAGGTTACGGGCATCCGTATGGTACTTGTTGAAACGCAGACTCTTTTTCAATGCTTCCACAGCCCCGGTCAGGTCCCTGTTTTTCGCCCTCTCCAGTCCCCGGTTATAATATCCATTGGATATCCGGCGGTTTCTCGTTCCTGCATCCATCGTATAACTCTCCTAACTGGCAGCCCTTCCGACAAGGACATCCGCCGGCTCCCGAAACCATAACGGCCAAAAGGCCCCTGGTCCGTGCCGGCGTCTGCTGTCCGTCATTCCCGGCTCCCCTTCAAAAGCTCCATCATCAGGTCCGTCATGTCTGTCAGGTCCTCCCGGCCGATGGCATCCTCCACCTGGCCCACCTCCAGACTGGGCTGAAAATGTTTCAGTTCCTCTTCAAAGTCCAGCATCCCCATACCTCCTTCCTGATACTGGTACAGTGCTGCACTAATTCCTCCAGCACTGGCTATCCGCGCCATCTGCACACCTGCGAAGCTGGCCGCAGGCTGGCAGCAGCTTCCGGATCTCTCCTACCAGATAAAGGGACCCGGCCACATACAGGCTTCTGTGTTCCCTTCCGGCCTTTACCGCCTGGGCCAGGGCCTCCTGAACGGTTCCCCACTGGGTCACCTGCCGGCATCCGGCCCGGCAGAAGGCTTCCGCCAGCTCCCCCTGTTCTGCTGCCCGCTCCCCCTCCAGCCGGGCCACCGTCACCTGGCCCAGCACAAGGCCGTCACACAAGGTCCGGATCATGTCCCCGTAATCCTTGTCCGACACGGCGGCAAACAGAAGGTCCACCGGACGGTCCCCCTCCCGTTTTCGGACCGCCCGGACAAAGGCCCGGATTCCTCCCGGATTGTGGGCGCCGTCCAGCCAGATACCGGGAGCCGCTTCCTCCATCCGGCCCGGCCACAGGACCCCTCCCAGGGCTTTCCGGCAAAGGTCTTCTGTGACCCGGGGGATCTTAAGCACCTGCAGCGTCCGCAAAGCCAGGGCAGCATTGATCCTCTGGTAAGGCGCTCCAAAGAAGACTTTATCCAGCACCGCCCCCAGGCTCCGGTCCCGGGCCAGGGTTTCCTCCTGCACCGGATATCCGGGACAGCCCAGGGCGGAAAGCCTGTCCCGGATCACCGCCGAAGCCTCCGGCAGATAATCGTCATAGATTACTGGCACCCCAGGCTTGATGATCCCTGCCTTCTCCCCGGCGATTTCCCGGATGGTATTTCCCAGATACCGGGTATGGTCCAGACTGATGGAGGTAATGACACAGGCCGCGGGTCCGGCAATCACATTGGTAGTATCCAGCCGTCCCCCCAGCCCGGTCTCCAGGACCACATAGTCTACCTGCTCCCGGTCAAAGACCACCATGGCCATGAGAAACAGAAACTCGAAAAAAGTGGGATGGCAAAAGCCCTGGTCCGCCTTTTCACGGACCACTGCCAGCACCCGGTCAAAAGCATCCTGGAAACCCTCCCGGGAAACCATCTCCCCGTCCAGAAGAATCCGCTCCCGGATATCCTCCAGATGGGGGGAGATAAAAGTCCCTGTCCGGTATCCTGCCTGGACCAGCACGGCTGTCAGGTCCGCACACACAGACCCCTTGCCGTTGGTTCCGGCCACATGAATCATTTGCAGGCCCCGGTCCGGACTTCCCAGCGCCTCCAGAAGCTTTCCCACCTGCTTTAGGGTATTCTTCTTCCTGGTCCACAAGGGAATATCCAGAAGATATTCCCCGGCATCCTGCCTGGTTTCCAGGCCTTTCTCTTCTATCATCCGGTATGGTCCTCCTGCCCCGTAGGAAATTCACAACCGTTCACAAGGCTTTCTGTCCGGCATGGCCGGACAGGAAAATGCCCTATAAGCAGTAACAGGAATTTCAATGCATATCACTTCATTCTATGCAGGTTTTCACCGGATTATGACAGGCTCTTAAGCCGCTCCTTTACCTGTTCCATCATCTGGGTATATTTCTCCTGCTTGGCCCGCTCTTCCTGGATCTTGGCCTCCGGGGCCTTGCTTACAAACCGCTCATTGGACAGCATGCCGTTCACCCTGGCAAGCTCTTTGGAAAGCCGGTCCTTTTCCTTTAACAGCCGCTCCCGTTCCTTTTCCACATCCACCAGCTCCGCAAAGGGCATGTAGATGGCTGCCTGGTGAATCATGGCAGACACCGCGTCCTCCCCGATGCCGGTCTTGTCCCGCTGGATGCACACCTGGCTGGCCCCGCCCAGGGTGGCAAAGAATACCCGGCTGTGCTCAAAGATGTCCAGCACCTCCTGGCTTTGGGACACCACATACACCCTGGCTTTCCGGCTGGGCGGCACATTCATGGAGGTCCGCACATTGCGGATTCCCCGGACCGCTTCCTTGATGGTCTCCACCGCATGCTCCTCCTGGGGGAAGCTCCAGTCAGCCCGGTACTTGGGCCAGGAAGAAATCATAATGGACGGCTCCGCATCCTGAAGATTGCAGAAAATCTCCTCGGTAATAAAAGGCATGTAGGGATGGAGAAGCTTCAGGGACTGGATCAGCACTGTCCGCAGCGTCCAGATGGCCGCCCCCCGGGTGCTGTCCTCCTGATTCCAGAGACGGGGCTTCACCATCTCAATATACCAGTCGCAGAACTCCTCCCAGATAAAATCATACACCTTCTGGAGGGCAATGCCAAGCTCATATTTGTCCAGATTCTCCGTTACATCCTTTGCAAGGGTGTTGCCCTTGGAAAGAATCCATTTATCTGCCATGGTAAGCTCCGAAAGGGCCACCTCCTCCACGGCCGCCTTCTCCATATTCATCATAATGAACCGGGACGCGTTCCACACCTTGTTGGCAAAATTACGGCTGTTCTCCACCCGCTCCCAGTAGAACCGCATGTCGTTGCCGGGGGCATTTCCCGTGACCAGGGTCATGCGCAGCGCGTCTGCCCCATACTTTTCCACCACCTCCAAGGGGTCGATGCCGTTGCCTAAGGACTTGCTCATCTTCCGGCCCTGGCTGTCCCGCACCAGCCCGTGGATCAGCACCGTGTGGAAGGGACATGTTCCTGTCTGCTCGATGCCGGAGAACACCATGCGGATGACCCAGAAGAAGATAATGTCATAGCCGGTTACCAGCACGTCCGTAGGATAGAAATATTCCAGCTCTTCCGTCTTCTCCGGCCAGCCCAGGGTAGAAAAGGGCCAAAGCGCCGAGGAAAACCAGGTATCCAGGGTATCCTCATCCTGTTTGAAGCTGGCACAGCCGCACTCCGGGCACTTCTCCGGCATCGTCTTTGCTACCACGATCCGGCCGCAGTCCTGGCAGTAATAGGCAGGAATCCGGTGGCCCCACCACAGCTGTCTGGAAATACACCAGTCCCGGATGCCCTCCAGCCAGTGAAGGTAGGTCTTTCCGAAGCTTTCCGGCACGAATTTCAGTTCCCCGGTCTTAAGGGCCTTGATGGCCGGCTGGGCCATCTCCTGCATCCGCACGAACCACTGCTGCTTTACCATGGGCTCCACCGTGGTCTTGCAACGGTCATGGATGCCTACATTGTGGGAATGGGGAACCACCTTCACCAGCAGTCCCAGGGCCTCCAGGTCCTTTACAATGGCCTTTCTGGCCTCATAGCGCTCCATGCCGTCATAGGGGCTTCCGGGGCAGTCTATGGTGGCATCGTCATGCATGATGCAGATTTCCGGCAGATTGTGGCGTCTGCCCACCTCAAAGTCGTTGGGGTCATGGGCCGGGGTGATCTTCACGCAGCCGGTACCGAACTCCTTGTCCACATAGGAATCCGCCACCACCGGAATCTGCCGTCCGGTCAGGGGAAGCTCCAGCATCCTGCCTACCAGGTCCTGGTACCGCTCATCCTCCGGGTTCACCGCCACCGCCGTATCCCCCAGCAGCGTCTCCGGGCGGGTGGTGGCAATCTCCACAAACCGGCCTTCCTCCCCTGCAATGGGGTAATTGATGTGCCAGAAGAAGCCTGCCTGCTCCTCATGGATTACTTCTGCGTCCGAAATGGAGGTCTGGCACAGAGGACACCAGTTGATGATCCGGGACCCTTTGTAGATATAGCCCTTGTCGTAAAGTCTGGTAAATACCTCCAGCACCGCGTCGGAACAGCCCTCATCCATGGTGAACCGCTCCTTGTCCCAGTCTGCCGAGGACCCCAGCTTGTGAAGCTGGTTGATGATCCGGGTGCCGTACTCCTTTTTCCAGTCCCAGCAGGCCTCCAGGAATTTGTCCCGGCCCAGGTCCTGCTTGTCAATACCCTGGCTTTTTAACTTGTCGATGACCTTGACCTCCGTGGCAATGGCCGCATGGTCTGTTCCCGGCTGCCACAGGGTCTCATATCCCTGCATCCGCTTATACCGGGTCAGAATATCCTGGAGGGTATTGTCCAGGCCATGGCCCATGTGAAGCTGGCCGGTAATATTGGGCGGCGGCATCACAATGGTAAAGGGCTTCTTTCCCTCCCGCTTCCCCCGGGCCGCATCTGCCCGGAAATACTGATTGTCCAGCCATTTCTGATAAAGCTTTCCTTCGATGGAGGAAGGATTGTAGGTCTTTTCCAGTTCTTTCATGTGTCGCACTCTCCTTCTGGTTTTGTAAAACAAAAAACACCCCTTACACGGCCAAAACCGTATAAAGGGCGAACTTCTCCGCGGTACCACCTTTCTTCCCGGCAGACCCTTCCGGAATATTCAGCACCTGCTGTCCCCAGGGGACACCGTGCTTACCGGCCTGCCGGCTTTATGATCCTTAACGCGGACCACACGTGGACTCCTACTGCCGCCGGCGGACCCGGAACACATCCTCTGTCCCGCTTCCCGGTACCTGTTCAGACTCCCGGCTCCAAAGCTACCTTCCCGCGCATTCCCTGAGACTGCCTTTCAGCCGCCGGACAGTCCTCTCTGCCAGTTCCCGCGCCGTACTCCTCTTCTTCCCTGCCTTTTTTATATAGAGATAATCATAGTGGCTTCCGTCCGGTTTGTCAAGCACAAATCTGCGGCTGTTTACTGGTACCCGGCGAACCGTGTAACAGTCCCCCTCTATGCAAACTGCCTCCGGAACTCCTGCTTCCACCTGTGCACCAGCTCCGTCTGCCCGGTCTGTCTGCGGATGGAATCTTTTTTGAACAGCATCTCAAGCTGCATCACCCCATCCGACTGGGCCCCGTGAAGCTGGGCCTCCGCAAACCTTCTGGCCCAGGCCATCTTCTGCTCCTCGCTGACCTCTGCCTGAATGTGCTCTCCCAGCTTCACCCGGCTGTCCATCAGGGTCAGCTGATACATCCGCTCCAGCATCTCCTCCTGGCCGTTTTTTAAGTAAGCCTTCTCATAAGCCTCGTAAGCCTTGTCAAAACGGAAGGTCTGGGCATGGCAGGCCCCCAGGTTGTTGAGAACCCGGCACAAAAACCCGTCATCCACATGGCTGTCTGCCGGGCGGTCCAGAAGCTCCTGGTAAAGCTGGGCCGCCCTGGCATACTGGCGCATGGCAAACAGCTCATCCGCCTTCAGCTTGGAGAACTCTGCCGGCGGCTTTCTGCGCAGCTCCGCCAGCCGGTGCTTGAACCGGCCGATCTCCGCCCCGCTGTAATAG
This sequence comes from uncultured Lachnospiraceae bacterium, assembly GCA_910577765.1. GTDB lineage: Bacteria > Bacillota > Clostridia > Lachnospirales > Lachnospiraceae > Brotaphodocola. The sequence goes on along the minus strand of CAJTOV010000031.1, from coordinate 21,043 downwards.
CCGCTCTCCTGCAAGATCAGCAGCAGGGCCTCGTCCAGCTTCTCCTGGCGTTTCAGCCACCGCTCCAGCTTTACTGCCAGAAGCCCCATATTCAGCTCCTCCCGGAGAAACTCCAGAAGGCTGTCATTGATAAACCCGTCCAGCACCAGCAGCGGGTAATGATAGATCACATAGGACAGCTCCTGGGGCGTAAACAGATGAATCCCCAGAAGCTCCACATACAAAGGCCGTCTGGCATACTCCTGGCTGCACAACAATAAACTCATAGCATAACCTCTTGTCTCAGCTGTACTCCCGAGGACGGGAACAGATCCCCGAACCCCTGGTCCTTCACATGGACATCCATGGTCCGCTCATCCAGAAACCGCACCTGGATATGGACCCGGGTGGTCCTGTCCGGACGCTCCGGGAACCCTTCCAGGGGAATGGATACCAGCTTCTTCTGCCTGGTATCCAGAGGCGTCACCACGAAATCCACGGTTTTCTGCCTATCCGGGATCACATCCAGAACCGCCTCCCGCTCATACCACTGGTCCCCGGCAGCCGCCAGCACCACGGAGGTCTCCTGGCCCTTGTGAAGCACGTTCATGGAGATGGTGGACTTTAGACGCCCCTCGCAGATGCAGGTGTAAGGATACCGGGTCTTTTCCTCCAGAAAATCCATGGCCTTGTAGGCGGCTCCCTTGGAAAACAGGGCTTCCTCAAAGTAAATCCGGCGGCTGCCGCTGATCTTCTTCATAAACTCCTCCGCCCACTCCTGCCGCTCAAAGCCCTTTCCGGTCAGGAATACGGAGGAATAGGATTTCTTCTGCATCATCCGCTCCGCGCAGGAGGAAAGAATCATGTCCGCCAGCCGGCACCCGGAAGGGGTGGAAAGAATATCCAGGTTAAAGCCCTCCTCCAGCTCCTCGTACTCCGTAAGGACCAGGGTCTTCTTCATCCCCCGCTGCACCTTCATCTCATAGTAGCGCAGCCGCTCTGCCGACAGGTCGAACATGCCTACCACCCCGTTCCACAGGTCCTTCTTCTGACTCAGCATATAGTAGGTGAAGCTTTCCGGGTGGCTGATCAAATGTACCTGGTGATCCTGAAATCCCAGCTGCCTTCCGCACTCCTTTAAGAGCCGGATCAGGCCGGCCTCCAGCTTGGGCACGGCAATCACAAGCCGGAGAATGGGCCTGTCCCCGTACTCCTTTGCAGGCAGCTTCAGCACATGCTCCAGAAACAGCTTTAAAAGCTGTCTGGCCGTATACCGGATATCGCAGAGGGTGGCTGTGCCGTCCTTTAAGGCCAGCTTCACCAGCTTGTCCACAATGATCCCGTCCCCCTGGAGGGTATGGGCATAGGCCTCCCTGCCCACATACCATTCGTCTGCATTTTTGTTCCGGCAGATTACCGTAGGGATTGTCCAGGTCTTCTCATCATCCGAACAGTTCACCTGTGTGTAAGCATCGCACAAATCAATTCCCACTACCAGTCCATCCATACTTGTCCCTTTCATCCGGCAGTCCTCGGCGTATGTATCCGGTGTCTGCTTCCGGTTTCCAACTGCTCCGGGAAACCGGTCTGGACCGGAAGGCTACATCAGGGTGAACAGCTCCTCCAGTACCGCCGTATCTGTCAGATATTTTATCATCTTCTTTTTCAGCTTTGCCTCCTCCTGTAAGGAGAGACACAGTCCCATCTCGTTAAGCGCCGCGTAACGGCTGCCGCCGGGGCCCTTGTGGTCCGGGTTGCAGGAGAGCCCCCCTTCCTTGACCAGAACCCGCTCCCCGTCCTGAAGCTCGTAAATCTGGTATTCCAGAAGCTCTCCCTCAAACAGCACCTTCTGCCGCACAAAGATTCCCGGATACACACGTCTCAGCTGGTCCGGGTGATACTCTTCCTCCTCCGGCAGAATCCGGATCAGAAGCTCCGGCCTGGCATCCCGGCTGCTGTGATACTCCACGATCACCTGGTCCATCACCGAATCCGGCATGGAAATCTGGCCGCCCAGATCCTTCATCCAGGCAAAGATACGCCCCTCTTCCATAAGAATGTCCATAATGGTCTGGCACAGGGCCCTCTGCTCCTCATTCATGGCCTCCAGGGTAGCATAATACCGTGCCAGGGCCAGCAGGTAGATGGTGGGAACCCGGGTCTTGTCCGCAGTGGTCTGGACCGCCCCTTCCAGATAGGCGAATACCCTGCCGTCCGTAGGCTTCTCCCGCAGGAAATAGTCCGAAGACTTCATGGTAAAGTAAGCCTTCACCAGACTGTCGTTGATCCGTTTCCCGGAGGTGTACCAGTCAAATACCTGGTCCATATGGTCCGTATTTCCGGTAAATACCATCTGGGCCAGCAGCCGCTCCGGCATGTCCCGGACATCCGCCCGGTCCCGGACCCCCTGGCCCAGAATCCGGAACATCTGCTTTGCCGAGCCGTTGAAATACCGGCACAGATACTCCAGCAGCACCTGGTCATACTTTCCCTGGGAAAACAGCCGGCAGCCGGTCTGTAAAAGGACCTCATCCTCCCCGGACCGGCGATTTCCGGCCAGGTGGCTGCACAGCTTTACAAGCCGGCCGCTGCGGACCCGCTCCCAGCCGTACCGGCACAGAATCCGGTAGGCCTCCCCCATGTACCCCTGGTCGATCAGGGTCTCGCAGACCCCGGCCCGCTCCTGCCGGTCCAGCTGCTCCAGGTTTAGGTTCAGCAGATACTCCACATCCTGGGAAGCCGCCTCCCCCTGCTCCACCCGCCGCTGGTGATAGGCGATCATCTGGGCCAGAATCCGTCTCCGGTACAGCGGATGGAGCTTCATGCCCACATGGATTCTCTTCAGAGTGTTCTCGTCTGCCGGTCCCGATACTCCGGCCTTCAGGATGGCTTCGCATTCCTCCAGCCGCAGCATGGGATGGTCCGGACAGATCTCATAGCACCGCTTTTCCAGTTCTGCCGCATCCACCTGGTCCATGGCAGCCTGCATTCTGCCGGGAACGTTTGCGTACCGGTTGCCTGCCCCGTCCTGGAACAGAACCACCGCGCTTTCCAGAAACAGGGGAAGATACACCACCCCGTCCCGGACCGGATACACATCCTCGGTTTCCAGTTCTCCGTAGCAGACAATCACACTGCGGATTCTGGGATTGTCCACCTCCAGGCGGAAGGATTTCAACACCGCAGGCAGCACATAGGCCACGTTCCTGTCGATCATTTCCTTATATACCATGTGCCGGTACAGAATCACCAGCCGCTCATCCACCCGGGATTTCAGAAGCTGCTCCATGGTAAACTGCTGGATCTCCCGCTCATACTGCCGGTACAGATTCTTCTCCGGGTCCATATACTGGACAATGTTGGCATAAAGCACCAGCCGGCTGGCCTCATCCATGGATTTCTCGTAGGAGAAATACATGAGCACCTCCTGGGGCAGCAGGGCATCATAATCCGCCGGAAGGGAGTAAAGGAAATACTCATAAAGCCGTGTCAGGCTGATCCCCTCCTCCAGGGCCTTCCGGTACCAGGGAAAATACCGCTCCTGGCGGCAGTCCCCCCGGATCATCATCCCGCAGGCCTGGCTTAAGAAATCCTTGTCCTGAAACTGCCGGTACAGGAAGACCAGCAGCCGCTCATAAAGCCTGTGATAACTGCGGGTGACCCCGGAAAGCTGGGCGCTTCTTCTGGCCAGCTCCCCCTCCAGAATCCCCTTCCTGGCGGCAAACACCATGACCTGCAGCTCGAAAGCCCCCATGGAGGCCATGAGACCGGGATTCTGCCGGTACAGCTGAAAAGCGGCCCCGTAAAGGAACGGACTGCGGCTGCCATGCTTGAACAGGGCACGCATCTGGCCCAGCATCTCCGCCGGATTTGCCTTTTTGGCCGGCTCCAGCTTCAGCCACAGAAGATACAAATGGGGGTGCTTCTGCTCCTCCAGCACATACTTCTTTACCTGGCGGACCAGGGCATCCCGCATTCCCTCCTTCTTTCTGACCACCATGGTCAGATACTGGTAGAAGCAGAACAGCTCCACCTGCTCCTGGCGCTGGTCCAGCACTTCCTTCCTGGCCCCGTCCAGGCAGGACACGGCCGTCTCCTCCCGGCCCTCCCACATGGCAAGCTCCGCCTGGATCAGAAGGTTCCAGGCCGTCTCCCCGTATTCTCTTTGCAGGCTCTCGGCCTCCTGGCGCATCTGGCTTTCCAGAAGCCTGTCCTGACAGTCTCCCAGCTCATAGTCCAGCCGCAGGGACAGATACCGGCCAAAGTCCTGGCGTTTTTGCCGTCCCTGCCTGGTGCCCTGCTCTTCCCCGCCCCAGGCCTCCACCGGGATGAAAAAATGCTCCCGTATGGTCTCGATCCGGATGCCTCCCAGATTCCTTCCGCCGTGAAGATAGGCCGGATTCACCTGGCAGGGCACCCGGCAGACCTGGTCCTGGAAATCCTGGGAAGTAAAGCTGGTTCTGGGAAGCTCCAGAAACTCTCCCTCCGCGGACACACTGAACTGGATATACCCCCAGCCGCTGCGCCCGATCTCCAGCTGTTCCTTTAAAAGCTCCCGGACCTCCTGGAAGACCCATGGCTTCTGGTCGCAGACCAGCGCCACCGGCTCCTTGGCCCCGATGCCCACCAGAAACTCCTCCAGCAGATTCTGCCGGTTGGTGCCGGTCCTGAGACCGTCATACAGGGTACGGACATGAAGGTCCTGCATAAAAGGCGCCTCGGAAAAATCCTGGAAATCATAGATCCGCAGGGCCAGCTCCAAATCCATGCGGGCCACCTCCCCATAATCCTGGGGAGTCTTTAAGGCGTCCAGAAGCTTGCCGGAGCTTCCCAGCTCCACCCCAAAGGAATAGGGAACCTTCCGCTCCCCACCGTCCGTTACCAGATAAAAGGCCCCCTCAATCACATCCCCCTGGGTCAGATACGTGGTATCCACCTCATAGGGAATCCGGTTGCGGATGCCGCCAAATGCCCGATTCTTCAGACGGACACGGATATTGGAGGAATACACCAGCCCCTTGATATACCTGCCCGCCTGGTCTTTGATATACAGTTCATAATTTACCAGCTCACCTGCAAGGATCGTCCCGGAAATCTGCTCCGGCTCCACCACGGCCACCGGAACTTCCGCATCTACGATCCCCTTCGCAAGACGGTTAATTCTTTCTCTCATTTCTCCCACTTTCACCCGGAAAATCCCCTTCTGGAGGCCTCCGGAATACAAAAATCAACAAATATTGCTGAATATCTATCTATCTTAGCATATTTTCTCTTGATTTAAAAGAATTAAATTGGTATGATTAAGAAAAAGTTGTGAAAGTGATGGAACTATGCTATCGGACCCAATGACACTCTACAAGTTAATGAATCTTTACATGCTTAAGCAGGTTAATTTTCCTTTGACCAATGCCCAGCTGACAGACTTTTTCCTGCAGCACGAATATGCCAGCTATTTTACCCTTCAGCAGGCCCTGAATGAGCTTCAGGAATCCGGGCTGATCCGCACCGAGTCCACCCATAACAGCACCCGCTACGAGATCACCCGGGAAGGGGAAGACACCTTAAGCTTCTTCGGCAAGAATATCTCCCCGGCCATTGTGGAGGACATGGACAGGTACTTAAAGGAAAACCGCTTCCGCATGCGCAACGAGATCGGCACCCTGGCCGACTACTACAAATCCACCAGCCAGGACTATATCGTCCACTGCGAAGTCCGGGAAGGCCGCAGCACCCTGATCGACCTGGACCTTTCCGTGCCGGACAAGGAACAGGCCGAGCTTATGTGCTCCCGCTGGAAGGACCGCAGCCAGGAAATCTACGCCTTTGTCATGAAGACCCTTATGAGCAGCGAATAATCATGTGAGAAAAGCTTCCGCCTGCAGGCGGAAGCTTCTTTTTTTCTTACCGTTCTACTCCCAGATGGGCACACAGGGCATCCGCGCATGCCTCCTTATCCTCACGGGTCAGCTTCACATCCCACAGATACCCGAAAATGGCATCCATCTGCCCCAGCAGCATCTCCATCCCCGGCACGGTGGCAAGGCCCCGCTCCATGGCTTTTCTGCGGATGGCGGTCACGGAAGGATTCAGCACCACATCCATCACCGTGGCATGGCCGGGAAGCCGGTCAATAAAGGACAGATCCTGGTAATCCGCCCCATACCCCTTCATGCCCAGAGGCGTGGCCTGGATCAGGATATCGGCCCTTTCCGCCCCCCTGGCCAGACTGGCGGCATCCATGGTGTCGGCCGCGGCCTTCATGGACGTATGGGCGTTCAGCTTCTCTGCAATGGCCTGGGCCTTGTCTCTGGTCCGGTTAAGAATCTCCAGCTCCTTTACTCCCTGGCGGGAAAGCTCCACCCCGATGACCCCGCAGATGGCGCCTGCCCCCACCAACATCACCCGTGCCCCGTCAAGCTTCACTCCGGCAGCCAGCAGGGCGTTGACCGTGCCCCGGCCGTCCATGCCCACCCCGTGGCTGGTGCCGTCGGGGTCGATCTTCACCGCGTTGACCGAATGGAAGACCCGGGACAGCTCATCCACATCGTCCAGAAGGGGAATAATATCCCCCTTGTGGGGCATGGTGGGACACAGATAACGGACATTCATGGTGCGGCAGGCCGACAGAAGGTCCGAAAGACCGCCCCTTGGCACCTCCAGGGGCAGCATCAGCATGTTCATGTTCCTGGACGCGAACAGGCTGTTGTAGGCAATGGGCGCATTGCTGTTCTTCATAGGGTATCCGATATTCAGCACCAGCCCCGTATCAATATTCATTTTAATATGGTTCAGTTCCACTGTCTGCTAATCCTCCTTATTTCCGCCGCCGAGATAAGCCTCAACCAGGGAATTCTTTTTCTTCATATTCTCACTGGTATCCTGGTCCACGATATTGCCGGTACTCAGCACATAGGCCCGGTCGCTGACCTCCAGGGCCATGCTGGCATTCTGCTCCACCAGGAGAATGGTGACCCCTGTGGCCTTTAGCTTCCGGATCACCGCAAACACCTCTTCTACCACCAGGGGTGCCAGTCCCATGGACGGCTCATCCATGAGAAGCAGCCTTGGATTGCTCATCATGGCACGGCCGATGGCCAGCATCTGCTGCTCGCCGCCGGAAAGCAGACCGCCCATCTGGTTCCGGCGCTCATAAAGCCGCGGGAAGAACTCGTACACAGTTTCCAGAATCTGCTTATCCAGGGCCTTGTCCGGCTTCCGGGAGAAGCTGCCCAGCTCCAGATTGTCAGCCACAGACATGTCCGCAAAGATTTTCCGTCCCTCCGGCACAATGGAAATTCCGTTGTTGATAATTCTGGAAGCAGGAAGCCCGGTGATCTCTTTGCCCTCATACCGGATATGGCCGCTGTTGATCTTCACCATGCCGATAATGGATTTCAGCAGTGTGGACTTTCCGGCTCCGTTGGCCCCAAGCAGCGATACCAGCTCCCCTTCCTTTACCTCCAGGGATACCCCTTTTAAGGCCCGGATCACGCCGTAGGAGGACACCAGATCTTCGATTTTCAGGATCATTTACGCTCCCCCTTTCCCAGATATGCCTCAATCACCAGCTGGTTCTTCTGTACCTCCCCGGGAGAACCCTGGGCAATCTTTGCCCCGTAATTAAGCACGGTGATGAACTCGGAAATATTCATGACCAGTTCCATGTCATGCTCCACCAGCAGTACCGTCAGGTCAAAATCCTTCCGGATCTTCTGGATAATGGCAATCAGCTCCTTCTTCTCGTCGCTGTTCATGCCTGCGGCAGGCTCATCCAGCAAAAGCAGCTTTGGCTGGGTGGCCAGGGCCCTGGCAATCTCCAGAAGCCGCTGGTGGCCGTAAGGCAGGCTGCCTGCCATCTCATTCTTCTTGTCCAGCATCCCCAGATAATCCAGAATCCTCTCACTTTCCGCCCGGATGCGGGCATCCTCTTCCAGGGTTTTCTTTCTCCGGAACACAATGCTGAACATGTTGGCCTTTGTCCGGCAGTGGAAACCGGTCATCACGTTCTCCAGGGCCGTGGCTTTCTTGAACAGACGGATATTCTGGTAGGTCCGGGCAATGCCCAGCTTCACGATGTCATGGGGAGCCACCCCTTTCAGATTCTGTCCGTCAAAGGAGATGGAGCCGCCGGAAAGCTGGTACACCCCGGTGATCATATTGAACACCGTAGTCTTTCCCGCTCCGTTGGGACCGATCAGGGCGCAGATCTGCCCCTGCTCAATCTCCATGGAAAAATCGGAGACCGCATTGAGTCCTCCAAAGGTTTTGGATATATGGTCCAGTGTCAGCAGTGCCATCTCATTCGCCTCCTTCTTTCCGGGGCTTTCGGGCGCCTTTATGGAATCTGTCCCCCATCCGGTTTCCCAGCTGCTGGAAGAAAGGCACCATGCCCTTGGGATAGTAAATGATCACCAGCATCAGGATCACCCCGAAGATCACCAGCCGCAGAGAACCCAGGGCCCGGAGCGCCTCGGGAAATACCACCATGACAAAACCGCCTACCACCGGCCCCAGATAAGTACCCAGACCGCCGATAATGGCTGCCCAGAGAATAAAGTTGGACTCATTGGCCGTAAAGGAATCGGGACTGATGTAGCCGGTCAAATGGGCATACAGAACCCCGGCAACGGCAGAGTAAACGGCGCTGGTAATAAAGGCCATGATCTTGTAGCGGGTAATGTCGATACCGGTCAGTTCCGCTACCTGGTCATCCTCCCGGATGGCGATAAAGGCACGGCCCACCCGGCTCTGCATGAGAATCCGCTGGTACAAAAGTCCCAGGGCCGCAATGGCAAAGATGAAATAATACCACTGGGTCTTGGTGGCCAGCTCAAAGCCGAAGATACTGACCGTCCTGATGCCGGTAATCCCCGAAGGCCCCCGGGTAAAGCTGACCCAGTTGTTCATCACCAGCCGGAAGATTTCACCGAAGCCGATGGTAAGCAGTGTCAGATAGCCCCCTTTCAGCCGCAGGGCCGGAATAGCCAGCACCAGGCCGAAAATGCAGGCAACCCCAATGGCGCAGGGCAGGGTCTGCCAGAAGCCCCAGCCCAGATACATGCCGATGAGACCGGTGGTGTAGGCCCCTACCCCGTAGAAGGCTGCCTGGCCCATGGAAAGCTGGCCTGCAAAGCCCGTGAGAATATTGGAGCCGGTGGACAGCAGGATGTAGATCCCCACCAGGTCCAGCACACGGATAAAGTAGCTGTTGGGCAGCACCAGGGGCAGCAGGATCACCGCCAGGGCCGTCACTGCCCATTTCACCAGAGAGCCGGATTTTACATTGGTATTCATAGGGTTCCCTCCTTACATCTTCTGCTCGGTCTTCTTGCCGAAGAGACCGTTGGGGCAGAAATACAGCACCAGGATCAGCACCACAAAGGAGATCACATCCTTGTAGGCCGTGGCAATGTAAGCGCCGCCGATGGCCTCAATGATTCCCAGGATCAGTCCCCCCACAAAGCCTCCGGTGATGCTGCCAAAGCCTCCCAGAATGGCTGCCGCAAATCCCTTGGTAGCCACGTTGGTGGCCATGGTGGTACTTACATAGAAGATGGGGGACATGAGAATCCCTGCCACCGCCGCAAAGGCCGCGCTGATTCCGAAGGTCAGAAACCGGGTGAAGGACACGTTGATGCCCATCATGGTTGCCCCCTCGGCGTTGGAAGCTGCCGCACGCATGCATTTTCCGATCTTCGTCTTATAGAAGAACAGCTGCAATACCCCCACAAAGAAGGCGGCAATGGCCAGCATGCCGATACACTGGGGCAGGATGGTGAAGCTTCCGATGTGAATGGGCTTCATGCTGAACAGAGGCGGGAAGTTGTGCTTCTGGGCGCCCCAGATGCCCACTGCGGAATTCTTCATAATAAACGATACTCCTACCGTGGCAATCAGAAGGTTGGAAAAGGACCCATATTCCAGCTTACGGTACACAAACCGTTCCAGGCAGAGTCCCAGGGCCGCCGAGATAAAGGGGGCAATCAGGATTGCCGCCCACAGAGGAAGCCCTGCGCTGTAGATGGTCAGGCAGAAAAATGCCGACAGCATGATGGTATCCCCATGGGCAAAATTCATCATGCCCATTGCTTTATAGATCATGGACACGCCCACGGCCAGCAGGGCATAAATGCTGCCCATGGTCAGTCCATTCAGAAGCTGTTGGATAAACATGAATCCGTTTCCTCCTTTCAGTTCCTTAGTCGCACAACACCTGCTGTCCGTTCTCGATTTTGATCATCTTGCAGGTCTTGCTGACGTTGTTCTTTTCGTCAAAATTCATGACACCCGTAAGGCCGTCGAAATCCTTCACTTCCGTCAGGGCCTTCTGGATGGCTTCCCGGTCCACGCTCTGGGCCCGGGTTACGGCGTCGGCAATCATGTAGACCGTATCATAGGCCTGGGGAGCGTTCTGGTCGTAGGCAGCCTTGTAAAGCTCCGTGTATTTGGCGTCAAAGGCCTGGACCTTCTCGTCCGGGTCCGCGGTGGTGTAGCAGGTGGAAAGCATGATTCCCTCCACAAACTCTCCGCCCATCTCAGTCAAATAGGGGCTGTTGTAGCCGGTACCCATGACCGGAATCTCCACCTCATACTGTGCCATCTGCTTGCACATAATGGTCACTTCCTCATAATGGCCCCACACGAAGATGGCATCCGGCGCCTCCTCCTTAAACTGGGTCAGCTGCACGCTGAAATCCACATCCCCCACATTGTAGGCCTGGGCATCAATAATCTCCACATTGTACTGGCCTGCATAATCCTGAAGAAGCTGGTAGCCGCCGTTGCCGAAGTCATTGGACTCATAGAGCACGGCGATTTTGGAACCCTTCATGGTGCCGGTGAAATAGTCATACAGGCAGACCACATTGCTGCTGTCGGTAACGGCTGTACGGAAGAAATACTCATTGCCCTGCTCGGTCAGGGAAGCTGCCGTGGATGCAGGAGCCAGCTCCGGACATTTGGCCGCTTTGGTCACTTCCATATCTGCCAGGCAGCAGGAGCTTGCCGTAGAGGAAATCACCACATTGGCATTGTCCTGGTTGCACAGCTTTTCCATAACATTGACCGAGGTAGACGGGTCATTCTGGTTGTCCTCGGTGATCAGGCGGATGGTCCATTTGCCGTCAATGCCGCCGGCTTCGTTGATCTCATCCACTGCCATCTGTAAGCCGTTGCGGACGATCTCGCCGCCGGCTGCGGAGGTTCCGGTCAGAGGCACCGCAAAACCCAGCACCAGCTCACCGCCGGCTGGGGCTGCTTCCCCTCCGGCTGCCTCACCCTGCCCGCTTTTCTCGCTGCCTGCCGCGGCTGTGTCCGCCGGCGCCTTGTCTGCTGCTGTGGTGGGGGCGGAATCATTCCCGCCGGAACATGCGGTCAGTGCCAGTCCTGCTGCTAACATAAGTGCTGATAATCTCTTCTTTTTCATTTCCTTCCTCCTTATAGATAATGATATAGGTGAGGCAGTTTCCATGAACCTGCTGCCCCATGGTATCACAACCGGCCAGGCCGGATTGCTAACTTTTTCCGGTATAAACACGTGTAAATATCGGGAAAAATAAGTAATCTTTGTAACTTATCCCACGCTTCCCGTACTGCCGCGAACCACCATCCGCACCGGAAATACCTGGTCCTCCGGCTGGCCGCCGCCTGCGATCCGCACCAGGGCATCCGCAATGTGCATGGCAAAATCCTCCATCCCTGCATCCACGGTGGTAAGCTGGGGAGTGGTAATCCGTGCGCTGGACACATTTCCCCATCCGATGACACTGACCTGCTCCGGAATCCGGATCTCCAGCATCCGCAGATGCTGCATAAGCTGCACCGCAATATCATCCTCCCCCACCAGAAAAGCCGTGGGACGTTCCTTCTCCGGCAGAACCCGCATCATCCGGGTCACCTCGGTCTCAATGGCAGACATGCTCTCGGTGCTGGTACACACATAAGCCGGGTTTTCCGGAAGTCCGTAGGCCCGCAGCATATCCGTGTAAGCCCGTGCCCGGAAATCATCACCCCCCAGTCCCAGGGTCTGGTAATGAAGGGGCGGTATGTAGGCGATTCGCTTATGGCCCTTTGCAATCAGATGGCGCATGGCCTGGGACATCCCGTTGTAGAAATCCGGGGCCATGGACACAATATGGCTGGAAAGTCCCTGGTAATCCCGGCTCTGGTACAGAATCATGGGGCTTCCCCCTTCCACGATCCGGTTCAGCTGCTGGGAGGAAAACCCGTTGCTGGTCATGAATACCGCGTCAAACCTTCCGCTGATAATCCGCCGGATAAAGGAATCGCTGCGCTGGGCATAAAAAAGGGAAGAATAAAAATCCATATTAAAAAGACGCATGGCAAGGGTGGCAAACAGCTCGCTCTGTAAGGAATCCCCGATCAGGGCAATGGAAAACGAACGGTTGGTCCGCAGCCCCTGGGCAAACCGGTTGGGTGAATAGTTCAGGGTCCTGGCCGCCTCCAGCACTGCCCTGCGCTTCTCCTCACTGACATAATTGGAATTATTCAAAACATAAGACACCACTGCCGGAGATACCCCGGCCAGCCTGGCCACATCGTTCCGCGTCACTTTTGTCCCCAATCCTTTACCTCCGGTATTTACACGTGTTTATACTGTCTGACTATAATTTACCATGGTGTGGCCGTTGCTGTCAATGTGTACCCTTTCCAAAAAACCACCTGCGTTTTCTACGATTTGCACTATAAACCGTTTATATGGAAGGATTTTTTGTGATAGTTTGCAGGGTGGGGGCAGGCTGGCCTATAAGACTGTTTTCGTCCAGTTTTCCACATTGGACGGCCGCCCGATGCTTCCTGTCCGGCTATGCCTGACAAGAAGATCCCCCATGAACAGTACCCTAACGGACAAAGGCCCGGTTCCCTCCATTGCAGAAACCGGGCCTCTGGGGCGCTTTTTACATTCTTACTCGTCTTTATATCCGTTGGGATTGTTCTTCTGCCATCTCCAGGAATCCTCGCACATCTCCCGGATTCCCCGGGCAGCCTTCCAGCCCAGCTCCTGCTCCGCCTTGGCCGGGTCTGCATAGCAGGACGGAATGTCCCCGGCGCGGCGCTCCTTAAAGACATAGTTGATCTTTAAGTCGTTGGCTTCCTCAAAGGCATTGATCACATCCAGAACGCTGTAGCCGGTACCGGTTCCCAGATTGTAGATCCAGACGCCGCCATCTTCCCCGGCCATCTTGTCCAGGGCCTTAACGTGGCCGTCTGCCAGGTCCACCACATGGATGTAGTCCCGGATGCAGGTACCGTCCGGAGTATCGTAATCATTGCCAAACACACCCAGACACACCAGCTTGCCAACTGCCACCTGGGTAATGTAGGGAAGCAGGTTGTTGGGAATCCCCTTGGGGTTCTCGCCGATGCGGCCGCTCTTGTGGGCGCCGATGGGGTTGAAGTAGCGCAGCAGCATAACCTTCCACTCCGGGTCTGCCGTATGCAGGTCCGTAAGAATCTGCTCCAGCATGCCTTTGGTTCTTCCGTATGGATTGGTGATATTCCCCTTGGGGCATTCCTCCGTAATGGGAATAAACGCCGGATCTCCGTACACGGTTGCAGAAGAGCTGAACACAATACTCTTCACCCCGTGTTTTCTCATGACATCACACAGAATCAGGGTTCCCGTCACATTGTTGTGGTAGTATTCCAGGGGCTTGTAGACAGACTCTCCCACTGCCTTAAGACCGGCAAAGTGAATGACCGCGTCGATGTTCTCGTTGTCAAACACCTTCCCAAGACCTTCCTTGTCCAGAAGGTCCACCTCGTAAAAGGTTACCGGCTTTCCGGTAATCTCCTCCACACGCTTCAGGGACTCCTTGCTGGAATTACACAGATTGTCCACAACCACCACATCATGGCCCACATTCAGAAGCTCCACGCAGGTATGGCTTCCGATGTAGCCAGCACCGCCTGTTACTAAAATCGTAGACATGGCACATCCTCCTTACTGCTTGCCGCTTTTATGTCCTGCCGGAATTGTGCTGTGCCGGGAAATGAAATCCTTCCGGCACGGCTGTCCGGTATGGGAAATGTCTTTCTGTTTTATTATAGCCGGAAAGGCCAAAGAGTACAAGGTGAAAATCACTCACTCCCCATAAAAACCTGCCCGTCATCGGCCCGCACAGACAAAAGGGGCATCTCCCTGTAAGAATTTGTCCTGTCCGGAGATAAGCCTTTCCCTGGTTTAAGCCCATCTCCTTCCTCCATATACCCATAAAACGTCCACACCGGAACCAGCCAGTCCGTCTCCGGCTCTTTTTGAAAACCCGTCCCGGAATTTCCGCTGTTTGTCCCTGCATATTCCATGGTCACACGGGTCACATGGACCATGGCTGTCCCTTCCTTTGGCATCAGCCTCACATAGTCTCTCACATACTGCTCAAAAAGCTCCCCCACTGCCTGAAACGGAAGAAAAAACATGTCCCTGTTCTTCCCTGGGCTGACTTTACACTTCCCCACCAGGCATACCACATCCAGTGTTTTATCTTCCAGGTAATCAAACCTTACATAGGGAAGGGACAGCCTGCCCACTCCGCCCTCCATGATCCCATGTTTCCCTCCAAAAGGAATGCCCTCAAATACAGGCGTACACCGGACCTGGTAACGGTATTCATCCGGATTGTTGGCGTAGCTGGTTTTCATCCACCAGGCATCCCAGACCTTGTAGTCCCCCATACCCCATGCTTCCAGAAGGCTCATGGCATCTTCCTCAAACTCTGATGCCAGCGGAACTTTTCCGGCCATAGCCGGGTCGGATTTTCCGTAGGTCCGGCTGTCCGTGGAGCTTCCTTTCCATTTTCCCGCATCCTGGTTTACCCACCAGATCAGGGATGGGGCTGCTTGCCCCCTTTCATCCCTGACCGTCTCTAAATACGATGTGTAATCTACCTGATAGCGCTTCCCTCCGTCCTCAATCCGGAACACACGGAGCTGCCTTTTTTCCTCCGGATTCGGTTCCTGGGCATCCTGCTCCACTTTTCTCTGCCAGTCCATACCTAACCTGCCTGAGAGAGAACGGCCAATGCGCTCAAATTCCTCCTCTGTGAAGCTTTCACTGACCAGCCTGTGATTTCCGGGACTTATGGCATCCGGCAGCTCCACCTGCGCATCCGCCGTCAGCATCAGCCCTTCCTCCTGAAGCTCTGCCTCATACCGCTCCGGTACCCCAGGCATGCCGGGAAAACCATCGAAAGCCTCTGATAATTCCTGGCTGCCCTCCCCTTCTGTTTCCAGTTTTCCCAGCACTTCCGGCTCCTGCATATGGCTGCACCCGGCTGCCAGGGCCATCCATGCGGTAATGACAGCCATCCTGAGCCAGTATCCAGCCTGTACCTGTCTCTTTTTCATCCTTTTTCCGCTCCTTTCCAAAATACCGGTTCCCACCAAAAGCCGGCGCCTGTCTCCGGCCAATTCCTATACAAGCATTATACGGGAACCTGTCTCCGGAAATCTTCATCGGATTGTAAACGATTTGTAAATTTGGACCGGATAACAGCTCTCCCCCCCCCCGGTTCCCTCCCCATTCATCCGTAAAACACCGTGACCCTGGTTCCTCTCCCTGCCTGGCTCTCAATCACCGCCTTCATACCATGAAGCTTCACTATCCTGTCTGCCAGGGCCAGCCCCAATCCCGAGCCGCCCTCACTTCGGGATCTGGACTTGTCCGACATAAAAAACGCGTCCCACACATAGGGCAGATCCTCAGCCGGAATCCCCGCCCCCTCATCCGTTATGGTCAGCTTCTCTCCATCCGCTCCCAGCCATATCCTTCCTCCTGTCCGGGATGCCTTAATGCTGTTGTGAATCAGATTGTACAAAAGAGAAAGCATCAGCTCCCTGTCTCCCCTTACCTGGGATTCCCTGCTGATTTCCCAGATAAACCGGATCTGCTTTTCTTGTGCCGGCAAAGAAAGCTCCTCTGCCGCTGCCTGCAAAAGCTCCCTTACATCCAAAGGCTCCATCCGGATTTCCCCCGGACCCGGTCCCACGCCGCCATTCCCTTTCCAGTCATCTGCTGCCTTCCCGGACATATCATACGTCTCCAGCATGGCAAGCAGCTTTACGCACAGCCGCTCCAGCCGCCTTGAGCCTCTGCATATTCCCCTGACTGCGCACTCCTGCTGCTCTCTTGTAAGCTTCAGATGAAGAAGGCTTTCCCCGTAACCGATGATGCTGGTCATAGGTGTCTTAATCTCATGGGTCAACGCGCCCAGAAGCAGCCGCAAATCCTCCACCTTCCGCTCCACCTGACCTGCCATCTGGTTAAATGCTCCTGACAGAATCCCCAGCTCATCCTTTCCTTTCACCGGAACCCGTACCGTCAAATCGCCTTCCCCAAGCCTTGCCGCCGCGTCTGTCAACACCTGCAGCGGCCGCAGAACCGCCCCCAGAAGCACGTACACCACTGCTGCCGTCACTGCCAGAATCCCACAGCACATTCCAAGATACGCGCTCACCTGCCCCACCATTTCCCTCTCATAATCCGTAATATCCCCTGTACTGGGGAAGTGAAGAAACCTGCCTTTCCATCATCAGCGCTGTCTGCCCTTCCTTTAAATGCTGGATCATATACTCTCCCGCATACAGGGACGGGGCCAGAATCTGAAATTCCGTCAGGTTCACCAGACATTCCTGATCCTTTAAGAGCGCATACCCGTTTCCAAAACACCGGCCAAACTGGTATTTCACATAAGCCTCTTTCGCAATATCCCCCATAGAGTCAAACCTGGTGTCCGTAACCATTTCAGAAAACACATAATCCCTGGCCTCCATCTGCCCTGCATGGCTTTCGGTGGCCATCTGAATGGTAAATGTATTCATTTTCAATGCAAAAAAACCGGCACACACAGCAAAAGAGCCTGCGCATGCCGCCAGAAGAACCGCCATCAGCTTATATCTCAATTTCATGATTTCCCCACTCTCTATGACAGATGTTCCTTCACTCCCACCGGTACCCCAGCCTGGGAATGGTCCGGATGTGCCCGGTCAGATCAATCAGACACCGGTCTACCTCAATCCGGCTGTTAAGCTTTCCATGGCGTTTCAATACATTTTCGATTCTGGCATAAAGCTCCATCAGCTCAAAAGGCTTGACTATATAATCCTCCGCCCCTGCCTTTAATCCCCGGACCCTGCTCATCACATCGGATTTGGCCGTAAGAAAAATGCAGGGAATCCCCTGTTCCTCCATAAGCGGAAGCAGTGCAAAGCCGTCCGGCTCCGGAATCATCACATCCGTCAGGGCCAGGGCGATTCGGCTCCCCTGCTCCTTCAGCTTTCTTTCCGCCTCCCTGCCGTCAGCCGCAGTGTCCACGTCATAGCCAACCGCCTCCAGATTCATTTGCAGCAAATCCCGGATATCTGCCTCATCCTCAATCACCAGGATTCTTATGTTCTCCATAATTGTTCCTGTTCACGTGGCGCTGCATACAGCCATGATTTTGATATAATCCTCCGTCTTGTCCCGCATAATCCGGAAGCCCTGGTCCAGGTTTTCCAGGGAAAGTTTATGGGTAATGAGGCTGGAAGGCATTACGCGGCGGCTGGCCAGACGGTCCAGAACGTAGTGCCAGTCATCCTGGGCAGAACCGGTGAAGGAGGAATTCCAGGTTCCCGTAAGGGTAAGCTGGTTGCGGAGGATCTTCCAGTAGGTCTGTTTGTCCAGGGTCATGTCCGAATAAGGGTTTCCTACCAGACAGATCTTCCCGGCAGGGGCAGTGTCTTCCACGGCCTGGGTGACAGTGGCGTTCCTGCCTACACACTCAAAGTACACATGGGCTCCTGCCCCCTGGGTGGCGGCCAGAAACTTCCGGTGCATATCCGGGTCCCGGCTGTCCAGAAAGGACTCCCCAGGCAGGCCCAGGCTCTGGGCAGCCTGCTTCTGAAAGTCCTTGTTGCCGATGGCCAGAATGTGTTCCACCCCTGCCTCCTTCAGAAACATTGCCAGCAGAAGGCCGATGGTTCCCAGGCCGCAGACGGCCACGGTGTCTGCGGAACAGGGCCGGATTCTTCTCATGGCGTGGACGGCCACAGCCATAGGCTCCAGCATGGCGGCTTCCAGGAAAGACACCTGGTCCGGCAGACAAACCAGATTCTCCACGGGAACCGGCACGTATTCCGCAAAGCCTCCGTCCCGGCGGGAGCCCAGATAATCATAGCTCCGGCACATTTCATACTGCTGATTCCGGCAGGGGGCACATTTCCCGCAGGGAATCAGGGGAAATATCCCCAC
>CAJTOV010000031.1:0-2804 GCA_910577765.1 uncultured Lachnospiraceae bacterium | reverse complement strand
TCCATTCCTGGGAAACACCGGCTCCGGTATCCACCACCACACCGGAAAATTCGTGGCCGGGAACCAGGGGATGCCTGTGGGCTCCGGTCTGGTATACCCTGGGAACATCGGAACCGCAGATTCCCGCTGCCTTTACCTGCACCAGCACCTCCCCGGCGGCTGCTTCGGGCTCCGGCACATGCTCCAGCCGGAAGTCCCCTGTATCATGCAAGATCCATGCGTTCATGCTTCTCCATCCTTTCCGCCGGCCCCGGCGCATTCCAGGTCCATCATCTGCCGGAACCGTTCCAGGTCATTCCTGGTTGTGATCTTAAAGTTTCCCTCGTCTCCCGGAATCATGGCCATGTCCATGCCCGCCAGAATAGCCGGTTCCGTGGAACCGTTGATCCCAAGAATCTTTTCCGGCAGAAGCCGCCGGTTGGCCTCCAGATATCTTCCCAGGAGAAATACCTCCGGCGCCTGGCCCGCAAAGACCTGGCTCCGGTTCAGCAGGGAAGAAACCCGCTTCCCGTCTTCGCTCAGATACACCGTATCCTTCATGGGAAGTACCGGCACCACCCCGTCGTGGCCTTCCACAGCCGCCAGGCAGTGGGAAATCTGGCTGCTTGACAGCCGCGGGCGGGCAGCATCGTGGACAAAGACCCGGTCCGGTTCCCGGGCATAGAGCCGGATATCCTCCAGTCCATGGAGAATGGATAACTGCCGGTTCTCCCCCGGGTCCGAGAACCCCCGGAACTTTCCTTCCGGGTCTGCTTCCTTTAGCCAGCCGGAAATCTGCTGCCGCCATCCCGGGTCTGCCACAATCTGAATGGCATCAATCTCCCTGTGGAGGGACAAGGTTTCTATGGAATAGCAGATCACCGGCCTGCCTCCCACCTCCAGATACTGCTTGGGAATCTCCGATCCCAGCCTTAAGCCTGTCCCGCCGGACAGAATCAACGCAATGTTCATGCCATTACCTCCCATTTTCCTGCCCTTCTCCGCCCCGGCTGTTCCACATGCCCGGGATAACAGCCGGTCAGAACACCAGATTCCGGATATTCCCGATGGTAGGCCCGTAGGGTCTGCCTTTGCTGAACAAAAGCTTGGAGCCGATCACAAACCCCCGGACCCCCTTGGGCCCGTACTCCATAATCTTGTCTGCCCCGCAGGCCCCGTCCCAGTAAATCTCAAAATCCATGTCCTCCTTGATAGCCAGAAGCCGGGTGATCTTCTTCCCTACATAAGGCAGAAACATCTGGCCTGCATTGCCCGGGTTCACGGACATGACAAGCACCTTTTTCACGATCCGCAGCATCTCCATGACCGTCTCCACCGAGGTCCCCGGATTGATGGCAATCCCCGGAATCATGCCTGCGTCAATGATACTCTGCAAGGTGGTGGAGGGATGGTACTCTGCCTCCGGGTGGATATACACCGTATCCCCAGGCCGCAGCCGGTCCAGAAACAGCCCGATCCGGTTGTTGGGATGCTCGATCATCAGATGGACATCCAGGGGCTTTGAGGCGGCTCCTGCTATGTATTTCATGTCGTTTAAGGACATGGCAAAATTGGGCACATACCGCCCGTCCATAATATCAATGTGGAAGGAATCAATGCCGCCTTCCTCCAGCGCCTTTACCTCTTCCTCCAGACTGCCGTAATCTGCCGACATCATGGAGGCCATCAGTTCAAAATCCATGCTTTATCCTCTCTTTATCGCGATTCACAACTGATCATACCATATTCGGGGCAAATGCACAATCAAAAATCTGCAATGCCAGTCGAGCCAGTCAACGGCGGCGCTGAAAGCGCCGTTCATCTTGACCGTTGACTGGCTCGGCTGGCTTTGCTATTTATCTTCATAATCGAATTGATTTGTTAATTCGTTCACTGTCTTTTGGCTGAAAAGAACGGTGATGGCATACACATGTTCATAATCATATTTTTCATATTCCTCCGGCTGAAAAAAATAATCAACCATATAGGAATGCACCTCATTTTTAGAAGTTATTATTTGTATAACTAATGGGATTTCCTGGTCATAAGTAATTTCCGTTTTATTAGTCAAAGTGGAAGTAACCCAGCCCATACCAGTAAGATCATTCCTGCTTTCTTTGAAATACGATGTTGATCCACTATTGTGTTTGCTTTGTGTAGCAATTTTCAATCCGTCTGCGATATTATCAAAACCGAGAGCAAGTCGCCCCTTCGAGTCCTCCAATGCCTGACCTCCACCACCTGCGACTATATGCCATTCTCCATCAATCAATTCATAGGTGTTTATTTGCATACTTTTTATAGTATCGTCTATGAAAAAATCATACAGAAGATATTCTTGATTTAATCCCAATAGTTCGGCAATGTTTTTTTCTTCCTTTGTTAATTGTGCTTCTTCGATATACATTTGATTTAAGTCACTTTCTGCACAAGCACTCAACGAGAAACTCAACGCCACACACAGCAATAACTTGCCAAAACAATCTTTTAATGTTATTAAATACTGGTATATGTCGCCGGCTTTATTTAGCGTTGCATCATTAACTGCTTTTGTCATGGTCGATCCCTCCACTCACATTTGACCAACTGCTTATATTGCTTTTCCAATCATTTTGCCACTCATCCTCATTTACAATCGCGTCAAATACAGGCTCAAGGAACGTCTGTATTTCCTCAATGACCACCGAAAACTCAAGCGTATCTTCTTTTATGGTCATCAAAAAAATTTTCCACCGTTTCCGCATATCCACATCATCGGCAAGTGTGAGAATACGCTTAAAACTGTCCTTTTCGTAGGGCGTCCCTCGCCGTTCCAATGTTCTGGC
>CAJTOV010000030.1:7564-29301 GCA_910577765.1 uncultured Lachnospiraceae bacterium | reverse complement strand
AAAACAGTCTTACAAGCCAGCTTGACGTCTGTTTTCGTCCAGTTTTCCCCGCCCCCGTGAACGGCTCTCTTAAAATATGTGTAAGAAAAATAAAAAAGTACTTGACAAATGGAAAAACATGTGGATAATAGAGCATATCAGAAACAAACAGCAATACCCCGCCGGAGGTTCCGGCAACAGGATAACCGTCAGCACCATTTCTTGTGGTGTGAGGTTCTGGAAGTTACTTAGTGTCAGCGTGTTCCGGTTTTCCGGGCACCAGAGACATCTGCCAGTCGGCAAGAGGTTTCAGTGATGAATGGAACGTATGTATCAGGTAACCCATAGTCTTTTTTTGCTACTTTATTGTCCTGGACGGGGAAGCAGGTGCGGTATAGCAAAGCGGCCCCGGAAAGAACGGAAGAAAAGGGGTGGAAGCGGTAAAGATTTTATTGTTCTGTGTGTTTTTATCCGGGGCCGGATGGACGGACCTTTATGAGGGGAAAGTCCGGAATACCTGGATTGTCTTCGGGGCCCTGTGCGGGCTTTGGTATGGCCGGTGGAAGTTTGTACAGTCAGCGGCAGCGGCTTTAATCCCGGCATTTTTTCTGTTCCGTATGGGCATGATGGGCGCAGGGGACGGGAAAATGATGGCCGTGATAGCCGGTACCCTGGGTCTGGACGCAGGTCTTGAGGCCATTGGCCTCGGAATGGCAGTAGGAACCATATGGTCGCTGCACCGTATCCGGTGCGGCACAAACGTATCAGAATGTCTCACGAATCTTGGTGCCTATATCAGGCGCATGATCCGGACGGGGAATTTGGAAGCTTATCAGGAATTATCTTTAACAGCCCGCGGGAACACCATTCCCCTGGCAGCATGTCTGTCAGTGGGGACTTACCTCTATCTGCTGGGGTCCTGCGTATGGCATGTGGCAGGAGGAATTTAGATGAAACGGATTATGGCGGTCTACGATGTGGACCCGTTTTATGCAGAACGGTTTGCGGAATTTGCAAACCAGAAAGAAAAGACCCCCTTTACGGTGGTGGCATTTACCAGTCTGGCCAGGCTGAGGCAGTTTACCCAGCGGCAGCAGGTGGAACTTCTGCTGGCCGGGGACGGTGTGCCGGAAGAGAGCTTTAAGGACTTAAATATCCGGCAGGTGATCCGTCTGGGGGAGGTGAAAGACCTGGCTGCCCCGGACACCCAGGTGATCTACAAGTACCAGTCTTCGGATGCGGTGCTCCGGGAGGTAATGGCCTGCTACCAGCTTCACCCGGAGCAGATTCCCCTGGTAGCCGTGGGGGTCAAAAGCACGGTAATCGGTGTCTGCTCCCCGGTAGGCCGCTGCGGCAAGACCGGTTTTGCCTTTACCCTGGGCCAGATTATGGCAAAGGAATCCAAAGTACTGTTTCTCAGCATGGAAGAATACTCGGCTCTGGCCCGGCTTACCGGAAACAAGTATACCAGCACCCTGACGGACCTGATGTATTACTACCGCTCCGGGGAATACAGCCGGGCGCGTCTGGCCTCGGTGCTTTATAACTGGAACGGCCTGGACTATGTACCGCCGGTGACCTGCGCCCAGGACCTGGCGGAGGCAGACGGGAAGGAGCTGGCAGACCTTGTCGGGCGGATTGCCCAGGAAGGAGTCTATGACATCCTGATTCTGGATATGGGCCATCTGGTCCGGGAACTGGACCCTCTTCTGGAACTGTGCGACGTGGTTTACGCGCCGGTGCGGGAAGACTGTGTGTCCACAGCCAAGGTTGATGCCTGGAAAGAGGATATCCGGCGTTCCGGCAGGGAAACCTTGTGGGATAAAGTTCACCTGCTTAAGCTTCCCATGCCTTCAGCGGTACGTCCTGCGGAAAGCTATTTGGAACAGCTTCTGTGGGGCGAGGCCGGAGACTTCTGCCGGAATCTGCTGGGCGGAAAGAAAGGGGGAGGGCGTGAACATTAAGACCATGCAGCAGGCGCAGCCAGGAGCAGAAAGAACCTGCGGAGAATGTCCGGCGCCATCCGTCCGCCGGAACGGAGGCAGCCCACTGCCACCGGATGCCGTTAGCCGGGAACAGCTCTACCGCACTTTGAAAAATCAGATCCGCCAGGAGCTTCAGGAACGGCGCCAGGTGGAGGACCAGGAGCTGACTGCCTGCATCCACCAGGCTATCGAGCAGGCAGCCGCCAGCCAGTACCTGCCCTTAAAAAAACGGCTGGAATTAAAAAAGCGGCTTTTTGACGGGTTCCGCCGTCTGGACATTCTCCAGGAGCTGGTGGACGATCCCCAGGTCACCGAGATCATGGTCAACGGAAAGGACCACATTTTCCTGGAGAAGCAGGGAAAGCTTCTCCGGTGGAACCAGAGCTTTGAGGAAGTGAGCCAGTTAGAGGATATGATCCAGCAGATTGTCAGCCGAATTAACCGGGTGGTCAATGTATCCCACCCCATTGTGGACGCCCGTCTGGAAAACGGCGCCCGGGTCCATGTGGTACTGCCGCCGGTTGCCCTGGACGGTCCCGTGGTCACCATCCGGAAGTTTCCCGAGCCCATTACCGTGGAGAAGCTGATCCAGACAGGGTCCCTGACCGGGGAAGCAGCGGAATTTCTGGAACGTCTGGTGAAAGCAGGCTACAACATTTTCATCAGCGGCGGCACCGGTTCCGGCAAGACCTCTTTTCTCAATGCCATGTCCGCCTTCATTCCGCCCCAGGAACGGATCATCACCATTGAGGATTCCGCGGAACTGCAAATCCGCCAGATCCCCAACCTGGTACGGCTGGAGACCCGCAACGCCAATGCCGAAGGAGAGGGAGCCGTTGAGATCAGCGACCTGATCCGGGCGGCCCTGCGCATGCGTCCGGACCGGATTATCGTGGGGGAGGTCCGGGGAAAGGAAGCCCTGGATATGCTCCAGGCCTTAAACACCGGCCATGACGGCAGTCTGTCCACGGGCCATGCCAACAGCCCCCGGGACATGCTGTCCCGGCTGGAGACCATGGTACTTATGGGAGCAGAGCTGCCCCTGGCCGCAGTCCGCAGCCAGATCGCCTCGGCGGTGGACATCCTGGTCCATCTGGGCAGGCTTAGGGACCGGAGCCGGAAGGTGCTGGAAATTGTGGAAGTAGGAGGATATGTGGATGGAGAGATACGGCTGGAACCCCTCTTTGCCTTCCGGGAAGAACCCGGTGGCGGGGAGCAGGTACAAGGAAAGCTGGAACGGACCGGGGAACTTAAGGCAACCGGAAAGCTCCGGGCAGCAGGTTATCCGGTATGACCGCTACCGGCTGAAGCTTTGGGAGGCAGCCCTGGGTCTGGCAAAAGGGGTGGCGGCCTGCGCCCTGCTTTCCTATACCTTTTACCGGAGCCGCCAGGCATTTCTCCTGATGCTGCCGGGAAGCCTGGCAGGCATATTCCTGGAGCGCCGGACCCGGCTGGAGCGGCGCAGGAAAAAGCTGGCAGAGGAATTCAAGGAAAGCATGGTCATTCTGGCTTCCTCCCTGGCTGCCGGATACTCCATGGAAAATGCACTGAAGGCCAGCGTGGAGGAACTGGAGACCCTGTATGGCCGGGACGGCCTGGTGGCCCGGGAGTTCTCCTATATGGTCCAGCAGCTGGGAATGAACCGTCCGGTGGAAGGTCTGCTGGCAGACTTTGCCCGGCGCAGCGGCCTGGAGGACATCCAGAGCTTTGCCGATGTGTTCGCCGTGGCCAAGCGCAGCAGCGGGGACCTGGGCAGCATCATGCGCCACACTGCCGAAGTGATCCGGGACAAGATGCAGGTCCGGGAGGAGATTATCACCCTGACGGCCTCCCGCCAGTTTGAACAGAAGATCATGAACCTGATCCCCTTTTTCATCGTCTTCTATGTAGAAAGCGCTTCCCCCGGCTTCTTCGGCCAGATGTACGGCACCGGCCTTGGCCGGATGCTTATGAGCGGCTGTCTGGCAGTGTACCTGGTATCCTGCGTGACGGCAAAGCGGATTCTGGCAATTGAAGTGTAAGCCCACGAAATTTATTCCAGGAGGCAGATGTGTGAGAAAAAAGAACATAAAGTTTAACGGACAGAGGCTGGGCCGGTCCTTTGGCCCAGGCAGTCTGGCTGCAGCCGGCGGTCAGCCTTCCGGCCAGCGCGGTCCATCTCCGGGCGGCGGTCAGCCTTCCGGCCAGCGCGGTACGTCTCCGGGCGGCGGTCAGCCTTCCGGCCGGCGTGGTACGTCCCTTGCCAGGCACCTTCCGGCTTCAGCCAGCCGCCGTCCCACCGCATCGTCTCGCCGTCAGTCTCCCGCCTGGCTTGCCCCCGCCGCTGTCCTGGTCTTCACTCTTATTCTCTACGGAGTGTTGACCGCCGCCTCCCGCAGCCGGTCAGGCATTCTGGAGAACCGGCATCTGGACCGGGACGGCTACGGCGGAGACCAGCGCCAATATGAGCTGGTGGTGGAAGGCCTGCCGGAAGCCGGGGAACTTCCGGTGACCGTTCAGGTAGGCCCCAGGATTTACTCGGAGGAAGAGGCGGAAGACGTATTTCTCGGGCTGATGGATTCCATGGAAGAAAGAATCCGCGGAGATAACGCCTCCCTGATGGAGGTCCGCTCCCACTTAGAGCTGCCTAAATGGTTCCAGGAGGAAGGGGTCCGGGCAAGCTGGTATCCCTCGGACTCGGATCTGATGGACACCGGGGGAAAGCTCCGCAGCCAGGTGGAGCAGCCCAGGGAAATGACCCTGACCGTGGCATTGTCCGACGGAATCCACAAAAGCACCTATGAGATGCCTGTGCGGCTGGTGCCGCAGGACCGGACCCGGGAAGAAAAGCTGGTGTCTGATTTTCTGAAAGAACTGGAAATCCAGGATACCCGCCAGGCCCAGGCGCCGGGGCTGGTGCTGCCGGAGACATTTCAGGACCATGTACTCCATTACCGCCTGAACCGGCAGGAAGGCTACGGAGCCATCCTTCTGCTGGGAATTCTGGCAGCGCTTCTTCTGGCGGCCAGACAGCAGAGCGAGAAAAAGGACCAGGAGAAGAAACGGGAGCGGGAACTGCTTCTGGACTATGCGGATATTGTGTCCAAGCTGATGGTGCTCACCGGCGCCGGTCTTACTACCCGCAATGCCTGGGAACGGATGGTCCGGGATTATGAAAATGCCCTGGCCATAAAGAAGGCCCGTCCGCGCCCGGCCTACGAGGAAATGGCACTGGCCTGTACCCGGATGGGAAGCGGCATGTCCGAAGGAGAGGCCTACCGGGAATTCGGCAGGCGCTGTAAGGTCCAGTGCTATCTGAAACTAAGCAGTCTTCTGGAACAGAACCGGAGAGCCGGGACGAAAAACCTCCGGGCCATGCTGGAGACCGAAATGGCGGATGCCCTGGAGCAGAGGAAGAACCTGGCCAGAAGGCTGGGGGAGGAAGCAGGCACCCGGCTTCTGCTTCCCTTGTTTCTCATGCTGGGAATCGTCATGGTGATGATCATGGTACCGGCTATGATGAGTATGGGATAAGATAAAAGAAAGGATGAGATTATGAACAGAAAAGAACTTATGGAATTTATGAAGCAGGAAGACGGTGTAGGCGTCATTGAGGTTGTGCTGATTCTGGTGGTCCTGATCGGGCTGGTGATTATTTTTAAAGGGCAGATTACATCCCTGCTCAATGACATTTTCAAGCAGATCAACAGCTCTTCCAAGGAAGTGTATTGACGGTCCGGCCCCGGTTCCTGCCAAAAGCCCACTACATATGGAAGGAGAACAGCCCTATGGACAATAACCGCTGCCGGGTCAGCGGACACGTGACCGTGTTCATCAGTATGGTAATGATGTGTATTTTCGCCCTGTTCTGTGTCCTGGTGGAGTCGGCCAGGACCGCAGGCGCCAGATGGTATCTGGAGACTGCATCCGGCTCGGTCATGGACTCGGTATTCAGCCAGTACCACAGACAGTTGTGGGATACCTACCGGCTTCTGTTTGCCGAGTATGAGGACGAAGAGGAGCTGGAAAAGGATTTCGAAAAATACGTTCTTCCTTATCTGGAGGCAGCAGGCTGGTATCCCATGGAGCTTCTGTCTGCCCAGGTGGATATGTGGCATATGGCTACCGATGACAACGGGGCCTACCTGGAGCAGGAAATCCTGGATTACATGCAATACGGCATCTGGAAGACGGACCTGACTCCGGAGACCGTGGACCGGCTTTGGGACAATGCCAGGGAAGCGGAGGCGGTCCAGGCCGTGGGCACCCGCTACCGGACCCACGGTAAGGAGGCTTTGAAACTGGAGAAGGCCCTGGAAGCCATTACCGCCAGCCAGAACCGGCAGCAGCAGCTGCGCCGGGAAGGCTTAAGCCGTCTGGACCGGTACGATGGTCCCGGCTTCCGGCACGTGGCCGGGGACCTGGTCCGGGAGCTGGGCCGGATGCCCCGGCTGGTGGCAGAATATGAGAAGCAGGCAGACCGGCTGGCAGCGAGTCTGAGGGAGAGCCGGGAGTATTTTGAGCAGCAGCAGACAGAATGCTCTGCCCAGGTCCGGTCCATGCTGGAAGAAGAGATTGCCCAGTATGAAGCCTATGTGGATGAGGACGGACGGCGCAGGCAGGAGGTCCGGGCCCTGGCCCAGGCCTCCCGGGACCAGACGGTTCTGGTGGAGGCCACCATAGAGGAGGCAAGGCAGGTGGAGGAGATCATCGCGGAATGGGAGGATGACGACGACGAGGAAGACGGCGGCGACGGCCCGGATCTGGAAGCGCTGTGGTCCCCGGTGTACCGTCACTTTGCCGGTCTGGAGATCCATACCCTTTCCTTTTCCCACGGGGTCAAAGACAAGCAAAAGGAAGGCTGGCTGGACCAGGTGGAGCAGCTCTACCGGTCCGGTATGCTCCGGCTGGTAGTGCCGGAAGAAATGAAGGTCTCCTCCGGGTATCTGGCGGATACCTGGCTTCCTTCCAAAACCGAGATCATGACCCCTGGGGCCAGGGGGATCAGTCTGCCGGACCACCTGATGGTGGACGAATACTGCAGCCGCTTTTTCCGGTGTTTCCGGACCAATGGGCCGGGGGAGCAGACGGAGGCTATAGGAATAGAAGGAAAAGGCGGGCTGGCCTATGAGCTGGAGTACCTGATCCATGGGGCAGATAAAGATGAGGAGAATCTGTCCGGCACGGTCAGCCGCCTGCTGGCAGTCCGGGAAGGGCTGAATCTGATCCATATCCTGTCAGACTCCGGCAAACGGGCCCAGGCCAGAAACCTGGCCATGGCCATTACCGGGGCAGCCGGATTCTCTCCCCTGCTTTTACTGACCACCTTTTTCGTTATGTCCGTCTGGGCCCTGGGAGAATCCCTGATGGATGTGCGGGGCCTTCTGGCAGGACGGCGGGTCATGCTGCTGAAGGGCTCCGGGGACTGGACCCTGGAGATTGACAATCTTCTGGCTATGGGACGGCAGGGCCGGGTGGACACCGGAGGCGGGGACCGGGGCTTTACCTATTTGACATGGCTGAAGCTGCTTTTGCTCCGGGATGAGATCGTCACCCAGGAATACCGTATGATGGACATGATCCAGATGAATATTCGCCGGAAGCAGGACTGCTTCCGAATGCGCCGGGGCATGTATGAGGCGCGGATAAATGGCAGCTTTTGTGGAAAACATGTCTTCTTTTCCCTTGGGTTTGTGGAAAACTTTACGGGCAGCAGGGACCACACCTACCCCATGCAGGTAGCGGCGGAACGGGTATATTAAGAAAATCCAGGGAAGGGAGGTGGAAAGGAGTGCCTTTCATCATGACAATGACAGTTGCCTGTTTTCTGTCTTGCATCAGGAAACAGAAGTTGCAAAACACATTCCATAATCCCCAAATAAGAATGAAAATGCTTTGCTCAGGAATACGAAAGTATGTGACTCTCCAGGTACAGATCCTCCTAAAACATTTTAACTATATTAGAAAATCATGGGCACAATGCCATGACAGAAGGGCATTCCTTTCTGCCTCCCTGACGCTGGAGGCGGCCCTGGGCCTGAGTCTGTTTATCTTTGCCGCAGTCTGCATGCTGCTGCCCATGCGGATCATGAACACGGAGCGGAAGCTTCAGGCAGCCATGGAGTCCATGGGGGAGGAGTTCAGCCGCTATGCCTACATCAAACATGCGGTGGAGCACTCCAAACCCCTGTCTGCCGCCGGCACCGGGGACTTTGCCAAGGCCTTCTGCAAGCATCTGGTGACCGGCGCGGCCCAGGGCTATGGAATGGTGCGGTTAAAGGACCATACAGACACCCGGGCCCTGGAGCACATGTCCATGGCCCGGACCCGGATTCAGGAGGAAGGGGAGATGATCCATCTGGTGCTGGACTATGAGATTCGTCTTCCCTTTCCGGTGCCTGGGCTGCCGTCCCTTCAGAGGACCGCCGTGTGCAGCCGCAGGGCCTGGGTAGGCCTGGCCGGGAAGACCTATGATGCAGACGGCAACCGGACCGATGACCCGGACGAAACGGTATACATAGGAAAGAACAGCACCCGTTATCACCGGAGCCGGGAATGCCACTATCTGTCCAACCAGTTAAAGACGGTTTCCCTGGCTTCCATGGAAGACCACCGGAACCAGAGCGGTGCCCGG
Organism: uncultured Lachnospiraceae bacterium; assembly: GCA_910577765.1. Classification (GTDB taxonomy): domain Bacteria; phylum Bacillota; class Clostridia; order Lachnospirales; family Lachnospiraceae; genus Brotaphodocola. The sequence continues at coordinate 20,724 of CAJTOV010000030.1, read as the reverse complement.
TATTCCCCCTGCGCCGTCTGCGGCAGCCAGGCCGGAACCTATGTCTACATTATGCCGTCGGGAAAAAGCTACCATTCCTCGGCAGTCTGCCGGGCCATCCTGGCTTATGTGAAAGCAGTCCCCTTGTCCCAGGTAGAGCACCTGGGGGCCTGTTCTTATTGCGGAAAGGGGAGGTAAGGGGACGGCAGGGAGGGAAAGGAGAAGCAGCGGCCAATAAATCATCAGAAAGGATTAAGAAAATGGAGAAAATAAAACCATGGAGACCCTGAACCGGACAGGAGCCGTGATCTTTATGCTGTTTCTGGCAACAGCCGCATGGCAGGACCTGAGAAAGAAATCCGTGGAGGTCCGGGTATTTGTGGTGTTCGGCGCGGCAGCATTCTTGTGGAACATTCTGATCATCTGGTATATGGCAGGTTTTCCGGGAGAACCGGAGACTATCACGGGAACCGGGGAAATCATAGGGACCAGGATTAAGGAACGGATGGCAGGCTGTCTGGTGGGGGCGGTTCTCCTTGTTCTGGCCTGGACAAGCCGTGGAGGCATCGGTGCAGGGGACGGATGTTTTTTCCTGGTAAGCGGTCTTTTGCTGGAGGCAGGACAGAATTTCTGCCTGTTTCTGGCAGGTCTGTTTCTGTGCGGCCTATGGTCTCTCGGCGTATTTACCCGGGAAAGGCTGGCAGGCCATGCCGGCTCCGGCAGGATTACCCTGGCATTTCTACCCTTTGTGGCTGCGGCCGGGATTGCCGGAACGGCAGCAGGGTTCATAGGAAAGTAAACGGATCTTAAAAGATTAAGTAATTGAAGAGAAAGGTAAGGTAGGAAATATGGAGGATAATGGAAGAATAGGGAACATGAAAGCCAGCCGTCCGATCATAGGCCGGGAACAGCAATGCCGGTACCGGGTTCTGAACCAGGAGCAGGAAAGCCGCGTTGCCGTAAGTCAGAACCAGCAGGAATACCGGTGCCGGAACACGTTGCCCCATATCTGCGTGGTGCGCAAACGGCTGCGGGGCAGTTATACCGTAGAGGCAGCCGGTGTCATGGCAGTGGTGTTCTTTACCATGCTGGTGCTTTTCCATCAGGCCTTTTACATGGGAGCCTGGACGGCAGGAACATTTCAGGTTCACCAGCAGGTAGAGCGGGAACGTCATCAGATTGTCCATAAGGATGAACGGTCAATAACCCGGGGAAAGCAGGGCCAGGGCTGGCAGGCGGATATTACCGCCCGTGTATTCCGCCCGGAAGAGTCCCTGCGCATGTGGAGCATTCTGGAGGAAAACGGTGAACATTAGCTATCAAAGAGGAATCCGGCATAATTATCTGGTGATTGACCCGGAAGAGCTGGCCTGGGAAGGCTATGAGAGCCGGATGCTTTCGGGCAATACCATCGAAGGTCTGCTGCATTTTCAGGTAAGACAGCAGGAGGACGGAACACAGCTTCTCTATGAGATCACCTCCCGCCAGCCCTTATCCCGGATACTGGAAGGCCGGAGCATCCGGGCCGGAGAAATCCGCAGTCTGGTGTGCGGGATTCTGCGGGTATTGGAGCGGATGGAGGGATATCTGCTTAAGGAGAACCATATCTTTCTGGAACCCGGGTATCTGTACGTGGACCCGGAGAGCTTCCAGGTGTGGCTGTGTCTGGTGCCGGGGCTGGAGCGGAATTTTGCGGAAGATTTTGGGAAATTTCTGGAATACCTGCTGGAACATGTGGACCATGAAGACAAGGAAAGTGTGGTTCTGGCCTACGGACTGTACCAGGAAACCCGGAAGGAAAACTATGGAACGGGAGACATCATCCGGTTTCTGGGCCGGAACCAGGAGGCGGGACGGAAGGTAACGGAACCGGAATGGGAAGACCGGGACAGAAAACGTGTCGTGGAAAGCCCGGCGGCAGAGGCACGGGGCACAGGAAACAGAGGTCTGGAGCGCAGAGCCGCGGAAAGGCGGAGCATAGGAGGCAGGACAGCAAAGAGCCGGAGTGAGAGCGGCGGATCAGCGGAGAGATGGGGCGGGGAATGCAGGGCAGCGGTGAGCCGGGGTGCCGGGAACAGAGGGGAAGAAGGCAGCAGAAAGAACGGTCCCCTGGAGTCCTTCTGTCTATGGTTCCGGGAACGTTTTTTCCGCAGCCGGGAACCGGAAGACCCGGTGCAGGTTCCCTGGGAGATGCTGTTCCGGGAGGAGGGGGAGGACAGCGGGAGCTTAAAGGAAAGCTGTGCTCCGGTATGGAATTTCCGGGAGCCGGCAGGAACCGTGGAACGCCGGGATGCAGGGAGCGGTCCGGCATGGGGCAGTCCGGCAAGGGACGGTCTGGCATGGAGCGGTTCGGCAGGGGGCGGCCAGGAACCGGAAGTTCAGGGGCAGGTGCTGGGCACGGCGCTTCTGGCAGACTTGTCTGCCCAGGCCGGGACACGCAGGCTGCGGTCCCTGGATTCCGGTAACCAGGATATTGATATTGCCTATTTTCCGTTTATTATAGGAAAGCAGCAGAATCTGGTGGATTACCGGCTTGGGCAGGATACGGTCAGCCGCCTTCATGTGCGGATTGACCGGGAGGCGGACGGATACCGGATTCAGGACTTGAATTCCACCAACGGGACTTATCTCAATGGGCAGCTTCTGGAGAATAACGGGGAGACGGACCTGCATATGGGGGATGAAGTCCGGATTGCCAATTACCGGTACCTGTTTGAGTAGTATTATGAATCACTCTGCTTGTCCGGCTGCCCGGGCGGCAGCGGTTTTAGTGCTGGCCGGATGCGTCATGGCAGCGGGCGTCTGCCACAGCCAGCTCCAGGAAGCCGGACATTTCCCTGGACACCCACTTGTCCCGGTGGTAGAGAATCTGGCGCCATACCTCCAGGCGGAAGTCTCTGACCTTCAGGGAAGTGAGAATACCCTGGTCTATGTCCTTCTGGACGGCAAATTCCGGCAGAAAGGAGACCCCCAGGTTGTGGCGGAGCTGGCTGATAATGAATTCCGTATTGCCGATCTCCAGGAAGGGGCGGATTTCCCTGCCCCTGGCAGCCAGATACTGGTCCAGCAGGTGGCGGTAGCTGGCATCCTTTTCCGTGGAAATAAAGGGCTGGCAGATGACCTCATCCAGTTCCAGACTCTGGCAGGAGGCCAGAGGGTGAAGGGCCGAGGCCACGAAACAGACCTTCTCCGGCTGTTCCAGAACTTTCACCCATTTGGTGTCGTAGACCTGCCGGTCCAGAAAATAGGCAATATCTACCACATTGTTATTCATGCGGTTGAGAATGGCCTCCGGGGAGTCGGTGATGATGCGGGTAGTCACCTTGGGGTGAAGGGTATGGTAGGTCCGCAGAAGCTCCGGCAGAATACCGGCACACACCGACTCAATGGTTCCGATGCACAGGTGTCCCGTTAGCTCCATGGGATTGGCCAGGGTATCCCTGGCCTGGGCCAGCTCCCGCATAACCCTGGTGGCATATTCGCAGAACACAGAGCCCTGGTGGGTAAGGCTGGTCTGCTTGCCGATCCGGTCAAACAGATGGACCCCCAGCTCCTGCTCCAGATTATGAATCTGGATGGTTACGGCCGCCTGGGTGTAGCCAAGCTGTGCGGCTGCCCTGGAAAAACTTTTTAATTTGGCAACATGAAGAAATGTATTGATTTCCCGGATTTCCATAGTCGATTTTGTCCTTTCGTACCATCAGTGTCCCCTTGTTCACTGATGGCAAGATACTGTAATATAAAATTATTTTAATGATATCATAAAAATCATAAAATTTACAATATTTTTTCCTTATGATACCATGAAAATACCATATAGTTGTTACTATTCACGGGAAAGACAGGATTCGGAAACGCATGAAGTGAAAGAGGGGGATTCAGACAATGAAAAGAACAGATGAAAAGTACCAGGCCTATGTCCAGATTCTGAAGGAGGAGCTGGTTCCTGCCATGGGATGTACGGAGCCCATTGCCCTGGCCTATGGGGCGGCAGTAGCCAGGGAAGTGCTGGGGGAGATGCCGGACCGGGTGGAGGTCGCTGCCAGCGGAAGCATTATCAAAAACGTTAAATCCGTGATTGTTCCCAACACCGGCGGCCTTAAAGGGATTCCGGCAGCAGCCACGGCGGGAATCGTGGCAGGCAGGGCAGAGAAAGAACTGGAGGTCATTGCCCAGGTCACCCCGGAACAGATTGAACAGATGAAGGCATTTCTGGACCAGGCGGAGATTGTGGTGAAGCATGTGGACCATGGATTTACCTTTGAAATTATGGTGAGCCTTTACAAAGGGGAAGCCTATGCAAAGGTGCGGATCGTCAACTATCACACCAACATTGTTCTGGTTGAGAAAAACGGGGAAATACTTAAGGAAGTCCATGTGGACGGGGAAGCTGAGGAAGGACTGACAGACAGGAGTCTTCTGGACATGGAGTCAATTTTTGAATTTGCCGAGACCGTGGACCTGGAGGATGTGCGTTCCGTTCTGGAATGCCAGATTCACTACAATATGGCAATCGCGGAGGAAGGTCTGCGGGGAGATTACGGCGCCAATATCGGTTCCGTGCTGCTGGCCAGCGAGGGCAATGACGTGCGGACCAGGGCCAAGGCCATGGCAGCAGCTGGCTCCGACGCCCGGATGAACGGCTGCGAGCTTCCGGTTATCATCAATTCCGGCAGCGGGAATCAGGGAATCACCGCATCGGTGCCGGTGGTGGTGTATGCCAGGGAATTAAACGTGGGAGAAGAGAAGATGCTCCGGGCCCTGGTGCTGTCCAATCTTACCTCCATCCATGAGAAAACGCCTATTGGCCGCTTGTCCGCATACTGCGGCGCCGTCAGCGCCGGTGCCGGTGCCGGGGCAGGCATCGCCTATTTAAACGGCGGCGGCTACAAAGAGGTGATCCACACCATTGTCAATGCCCTGGCCGTGGTATCGGGAATCGTCTGCGACGGCGCCAAAGCCTCCTGCGCTGCCAAGATTGCCTCTGCCGTGGAAGCGGGAATCTTCGGATATAACATGTACCAGCACGGACAGCAGTTCCGGGACGGCGACGGAATCGTGCAGAAAGGCATAGAAGCCACCCTCCAGAGTGTCGGACGCCTGGGAAAAGAGGGCATGAAGGAAACCAATGAGGAAATTATCAGGATTATGATTGGCGAAGGGTGTTAATATGGGTTTCAGGGCCAGGCGGCGGTTGCCTGGCCTCTTCCATTTACCTGATGGCAGTGATCTGGGAAAATTTAAAATATTTTAACAAAACAGCTTAACGAATTTGAAATTTTATGGTATAATTTGAAAAATCAGAAAAAAAGCTTTGGAAGTATAAAATGTCAAAAAAATGGAGCTGGGTCAACGGTACCCTGATTGGTCTTAATATTGTTTATTTTTTGTATTTGGAAATAGCCGGCTCCAGTGAAGATACTTTGTTTATGGTACGTCACGGTGCCATGTATGCGCCGCTGGTGCTGAAGGAAAAGGAGTATTACAGACTTCTGACAGCAGTTTTTATGCATTTTGGAATTCAGCATATTATAAATAATATGCTGGTGCTCTTTATTCTGGGTGACAATCTGGAACGGGCACTGGGAAAAGTGAAATATCTGTTTTTTTATTTGTTATGTGGCGTTGGAGCCAACCTGGTTTCCTTGTATGTGGAGATGAAGAAATCCATGCAGGTTGTAGGGGCAGGTGCGTCCGGAGCCGTATTTGGAGTAGTGGGCGGTCTGCTGTATGTGGTGGCTGTCAACAAGGGACATTTGGAAGATTTAAGCATCCGCCAGCTGGCTGTGATGATTTTATTTTCTTTATATTCCGGATTTGCCCGTACAGGCGTCAATAATGTAGCTCATGTTGCCGGACTTGTGATTGGTATACTTCTGGCAATTCTTTTTTACAGGATACCGGAGGAACCATCCAGGCAGGATAACTGGGAATAAGGGAGGTAATGGCTATGAATGACGGTAACTGTATTTTCTGTAAGATTGCCAGAGGGGAGATTCCGTCTTCCACGGTCTATGAGGATGAGGAGTTCCGGGTCATTCTGGACCTGGGACCGGCGTCCAGGGGGCATGCACTGATCTTGCCAAAGAATCATTACAAGGACATCTGTGATGCTGACAGGGAAACGGCAGGGAAACTGTTCCCCCTGGCAGGCAGGATTGGGGCGGCCATGAAGAAAGGCCTGGGCGCAGACGGTTTCAATGTGGTGCAGAACAATGGCGCCAGTGCCGGACAGACGGTATTTCATCTCCATGTGCACGTCATTCCCAGATATGAGGGCGGACCGGGGATGGTATCCTGGGAGCCGGGAAAGGCGGCACCGGAAGAACTGACAGAAACAGCCGAAAAAATACGGGAAAGTTGGGAGTAAAGCATGGAATCTCAGGAAGAGTTATTTCGCTCTATTTACATGCGTTATCTGCCGCTGGTCCGCATCATTGCCAGAAAGTATCTGATTCCTGAGGATGATATGGACGATGTGGCGCAGGATGTATTTGCTGCATTTTACAGAACCTATGAACTGGATAAACCGGATGATGAGAACCGCAGGCTTCTGACCAGGATCAGCAACAACTGCTGTCTCAATTACAAGAGAAAGCAGAGGACACATCCTGAGTTCAGCTGCGATCCCGGGATGATTCTGGATGAACTGCATTCGGATTCCTTTCTCTCCAACGACAGCCTGACTATTCTGCTGAAAAAGCAGGAATATGAGCGGGTTGCCAGGGCACTGGGTTCCCTCAAAAGGGAATGGGCAGATGTCTTCCGGCTTCATGTGATCGAAGGCAGGCCTATGGCCCAGGTTGCCGAAATTCTGGGAGTCACAGAGTCTACATGCAGAATGCGGCTTTCCAGGGGACGGGAACATCTGCGTGCAATGTTCCAGAAACAACGGGAGGCAGATGAACGGCTGGGAAATAATTTCCCGGATGCCATAGGCCTCCGGGAATTGAGAATCTGACAAGGGCAGCCAGGACACCGCCCGGCCGGACATGTTTTATCAGCAGGGAAGGATCAGGCTTCGGCGAAGGAGCGGATCAGCCCCATGACGGTTGCCACTGCATCCGACAGAGTACTCTTTTCCATGGCGGCAATGTAATTCTGCCGGTTTTCATAAGTACTGCGGATGGTCTCTAAGAGAGACTGGCTGTTAAAGGATTCTTCCTCCAGGACCACGGAAAAGCCCTGCTTTTCAAAGGAACGGGCATTGAGAATCTGGTCCCCGCGGCTTACGGCAGCGGAAAGAGGAATCAGGATATTGGGCTTGCGCAGGGCCAGGATCTCGCAGATGGAATTGGCGCCTGCCCGGGACAGAATCAGGTCTGCGGCAGCGAACAGATGGCGCAGGGGAGCGTCCACGTATTCATACTGGACATATCCGGGTTTGCCGATGAGGCTTTCCTCCAGATGGCCTTTGCCGCAGACATGTATCACCTGATACGTATTCAGAAGTTCCGGGAGAATCTGGCGGACAGCCGTGTTGAGGGCAACCGAACCAAGGCTTCCTCCGATGACCAGAATCACGGGTCTGCCTGCGGACAGGCCGGTATACTGTAAGCCTGTAAGGCGGTCTCCTTCCAGCAGTTCCCTGCGGATGGGAGAGCCGGTCAGCACAGCCTTGTCCTCCGGAAGATATTGCAGGGTTTCCGGAAAATTGCAGCATATTTTTGCGGCAGAGGGGATACACAGTTTGTTGGCGAGACCAGGGGTCATATCGGACTCGTGGATAATGGTGGGGATCTTGTAGTGCTTTGCGGCCAGAACCACCGGAACTGCCACGAATCCACCTTTGGAGAACACCACGTCCGGGCGGTATTTTTTCATCAGGCGGCGGGCCTCCCCATAGCCTTTGATAACGCGAAACGGATCAGTGAAATTTTTTACATCAAAATAACGGCGGAGCTTGCCGGAAGAGATCCCGTCATAAGGGATTCCGGCATCTTCAATCAGCTTCCGCTCGATTCCGTTGTAGGAACCGATATAGTGTACTTCGTAACCGCGCTCTGCCAGGGAGGGGAGAAGCGCAAGATTGGGGGTAACATGGCCGGCAGTACCGCCGCCTGTGAGAACGATTTTTTTCATACATGCCTCCAGTTGATTGTTGAACTTCTGGGACATGTTTGCGGATGGCAGGGAAGCATCCCAAACATGCTCTAGTATTATAGTAACCGCAACCACCAAAAAGTCAACCCCGAAATCACAGGGGATGTGGTCTCCGGCACTATGAACAGTAACCTATGAAGAGGAAAATCTGTGAAAAATAGATACTTGCTAAATGAGCTGAATTTCATAGAGGAAGCCGCACGGGAGCTGGCAGGCTATGACGATGCCAGTCTTCTGAAAGAAATGGAAGATGCGGAGCTGGAATGGGAGCTGGAGAAGCAGAGGAATCCGGCAAAAACCAGGGAGGTCATGAAATCTGCCGAACAGGGATTTTCTCTGCTTATGGCCCGGCTCCAGAAGGAAATGGTGGCTGACGGTTCCTTGGAAACAGAAGGGAAGGGGGAGTGCAGGAAAGATACGGCAGAATCGGCAGACGATACAGAGTCAGCGGAGGATCAGGCTGGAGATAAAACTCCGGCTGGCGACAAACCAGCCGAAAACAGGCCTGTTCCCTATGTACGCACCGGAAGAATGGCGGATCATGAAGGAAACGCCGGATGCAAGGCCGAAGGTGAAGGATACACGGCGGCAGAAGCAGATGGCGAAGGAGACAGGAGATGCAGGACAGACGGTGGAGCCACTGGAATCATACCGCCCGGAGAAAGCCGGATGCGTGCTGCGGCGGATGGCGGGAAAGATGCCTGGGGCATACCAGGGACAAGCACTTGGAATGACCAGATGAAAGCCAGCAGGGAGACTGCCCGGAGTGGGGCAGGGACAGACAGGCAGGGCAGTGCCATGGATATTATAGACCAGGTGTCACAGGAGAATGTGTGCAGAACAGCGGAAACAGCGGAAATACTATTTATAAAGCCAATAGCAATTAGAAAGAAAACTCTAAAAAAAGTTGTAATTCTGGCCGTGGCAGTGATGACGCTGGGGCTCGGAAGTTTTGCTTCTGTAGCACGGCAGGGGTATCAGGTGGTAGAGTATCCAGAGCAAAATGGGAAAAAACAAGAATATGTGATAATAAATAATGTTTCAGTGGATTTTTTAGAAAACGAAATAGAAGGTGCATATAGGCAAATCGCGGATGCATTTAATATAAAGGTAGTGGCATTTGATTATCTTCCCGTCAGTATGAAGTTCGATAAATTTTATCTATCAGGTACAAAAGGAATTATAAAATTATCTAGTGGGAATAAGAAAATTTATTTGGAAGAAAAAATTTTAGAAAAACAGAATACGGTTTCTGCATTGACTACAGATAGAAAAGCTGAAAGCATTATAAAAAATGAGTGGATTGATAAGGAAATCTGTTTGAAAGAAAATGTGCTAGAAAGTGGAGATATAGAATATAGTATTCAGTTTAACACAGACACTGCAACATATTATTTATCAGGAATGATGGATAAGAATGAATTTATCAATATTGTAGAAGGCTTATATTTTTGGAACTAAAAATCTAATGAATCATGGAAGGAGATATATTTCTATGAAGCAACTGGTTCGTATAGTAATTTTGACGATAATGGTAATGACCATGACAATCACTGTTTGGGCACAGACAGATTTTTATGAAGACGAAAAGGTGGAAGAGGCTACCATTGTTAACTTAAAAGTTCGAGATGATCAGGTGAGTATAACTGGAATTACGCGAGGACAATATCTCTCATCAGTAGAACTTGATTTAGTAGATGAAGGATTTGGCGTTGCGGGTATTGAAGCAGTGGTTTTGTGCCATGAGGCAATGCAACGGATTCGTTTGCGATTGACTTTGGAGAAGTATAATGAAGGTTCATGGATTAAAATTAATGAGAAAGAATTTTTATGGACCGAAGACCAAGTAGAAGGGGATTTGTCAATGGCAGTTGTCTCCTACAAGGTAGGGGCATTGTTGAGTGGCCAATATAGACTTAGGGCGAGTGTTGCTGTTAGGGCTTTGTCACTACAGTCAGAAGCAATGGCTACGAGAACACCAGCAATGACTTTTAGATAGGGGATCAAACAAAGTAAACAACCATTATATTGATATACAAAGTATGGGAATGACAAACATATAGAACTCACAAACATTTCAAACCAAACCACAAAGACCGCTGCGCCTCCGGCATAGCGGTCTTTGTGCGCCATGAAAGAAAAAAACATTTGCAATATATAAGCCATTCCAGGAAACTTTCAAAAAAATCTTGTGTAACCATTCAGAAAATCCGGTGGGCTGCCAACTGCCATAACAATTCCTGGATACCCAATGGACGGCTGCCGCCTTCCCCTCCCCTTTCCAGAAATCTTCGAAAAGTGCTTCCCTTTTTTGCAAAAAGCGTTTATAATAAAAACAAGCATTTAGAATGTGGTCAGATATGTTCTATTCTGAATTCTGAATTATACCCCTTTTAGTTTTAGAGTACAAGTTGAGATGCTGAACCCATAGTAAGTTGCGAAGAAATTAATCGAATTTTATTTTTAGAAATGGAGAAAAGTTCATGAGAGAAAAATTGCAAACGTTACCATTAACACAACTGAGGGCTCTGGCCAAGAGTCAGGGGATCAAAGGGGGCACAGGAATGCGCAAGGCAGAGCTGATTGAGGCGCTCTGTAATGCAGCGGAGCAGGAAGAGATTATGAGGACCGCGGTTGCGCCGCCGGCGGCAAGACAGGCGGTGACCAGGGATGAGGGCCAGGGGGCCGGAGCAGATGAGAACAAAGGCGGGGATGCCAGGGGGGCTGGCCGCAGTGATGCCAGGAGCACCGCCCGCAGCGATGCCAGAAATCAGGAACAGAACGATACCAGAACCGCAGACCGCAGCGATGCCAGAGGGGGAGACCAGGGGGATGCCCGGCCGGCCAGAAGCGGGGACCAGGGGGATAACCGGAGCGCTGCCCGCGGCGACGCACGGGGCATGGACCGCTCCGCCCGTAACGGGCGGGAAGCACGGCCCACAGATTCCCTGACCGCCCAGGAGATTGCCGAGCTGGACAGCGGAATCGCTGCCAACGGAATCCTGGAGGTCATGCCTGACGGTTTTGGCTTCATCCGCTGTGAGAACTTCCTTCCTGGGGAAAATGACGTCTATGTGGCGCCATCCCAGATCCGCCGCTTCAATCTGAAAACAGGCGATATCATCAGCGGAAACCGGAGGGTGAAGACTGCCGCGGAAAAATTCGCAGCCCTGCTTTACATTAAGAATGTAAATAATTACCCCATCAGCGTCATTGAACGCAGGCCTAACTTTGAGGACCTGACGCCGATCTTCCCCAACCAGAGACTCCACATGGAGACTCCCGGCAAGAGCAGTACGGCCATGCGGGTGCTGGACCTGCTTTCCCCCATCGGTAAAGGACAGCGCGGCATGATTGTGTCCCCGCCCAAGGCCGGTAAGACCACTCTCTTAAAGCAGGTGGCCCAGGCCATTACCACCAACCACCCGGACATGCACATGATTATCCTGCTGATCGACGAGCGTCCCGAGGAAGTGACGGATATCAAGGAGTCTGTAGCAGGGGAAAATGTGGAGGTCATCTATTCCACCTTTGACGAGCTTCCCGAGCGCCACAAACGTGTATCCGAAATGGTTATCGAGCGGGCCAAGCGTCTGGTGGAGCATGGACGGGACGTGATCGTCCTGCTGGACAGCATTACCCGTCTGGCCCGTGCTTACAACCTGGTAGTGCCGCCCAGCGGACGCACCCTGTCCGGCGGTCTTGACCCGGCGGCCCTGCACATGCCCAAGCGCTTCTTTGGTGCAGCCCGGAACATGCGGGAAGGCGGAAGTCTGACCATCCTGGCCACGGCCCTGCTGGAGACAGGAAGCCGTATGGATGATGTGATTTACGAGGAGTTCAAGGGCACCGGCAACATGGAGCTGGTCCTTGACCGGAAGCTGTCCGAGAAGCGGATCTTCCCGGCCATTGACATCTGCCGGTCCGGAACCCGCCGGGATGACCTGCTGCTGACCAGGGAAGAGTCGGAGGTGGTGGACATAATCCACAAGGCCACCAATACCATGAAGCCCGAAGAGTCGGTGGAGCGGATTCTGGATCTCTTTGCCAAGACCAGAAGCAACCGGGAATTTGTGGACCAGGCCAAGAGAATCCGCTTCTTCTAATTCCGGGATTGCCAGCCTGCCGGATACAAGGAGATATTTATGCAAAACATAACCCGTGATTACAAAGATACCCTGTTCACCGATCTGTTTTCAGATAAAGAAAACGCCTTGTCGCTGTACAACGCCCTTAACCAGACCAGTTATACCAATGTGGAAGAGCTGGAGATTGTGACATTATCCGATGTGCTCTATATGCACCAGAAAAATGATGTCTCCATTCTGTTCCAGAATGAGATCACCCTCTGGGAGCACCAGAGCACCCTTAATTATAATATGCCATTGCGGGGTCTCATTTATTTCGCCCGCAACATTGACGGAGTCTTACAGTCCCGTGGAATCCATCTGTATGGAAAAAAGATGGTTAAAATTCCGGCGCCGGATTATTATGTCCTGTACAATGGAAAAGAAAACAGTCCGGAGCGGCAGGAGCTGAAGCTGTCGGATTCTTTCCTGACACCAAAGGAAGGCTATGAATGGACCGCCCATATGATCAATATTAATGTGGGCCATAACCCACAGATACTGGATCAATGTCCCCCACTAAAGGGGTATGCCGCACTGGTGGGATATGTGCGTGAATACCAGAGACAAAAATTAAATCTTCCCGATGCCGTGGACCAGGCTACACAGCGCTGCATCCGGGAAGGGTATCTGAAAGCATATCTTCTGAAAAAGAGAGCGGAGGTGAAGCTGATGCTGCTTACGGAATTCAACGAAGAAGCTGTTCTGCAGACAATCCGGGAGGAAGAACGCGAACAAGGCCGTGAGGAAGGACGTGAGGAAGGCCGCGAACAAGGCCGGTATCTGTCCCTGCAAAATCTGGTGCAAAAGGCTGTGATGCCACTGGCAGAAGCCATGGATGTCCTGGGCTTCTCCAGTAGTGAGCGGGCCGGATATGAGATATGGACGAAGGCAAATAAAAACTTGTAACGGTTCAGACGGGGCATCTTCTTGCCCCCGAAAAGCTTCGGG
>CAJTOV010000030.1:0-7511 GCA_910577765.1 uncultured Lachnospiraceae bacterium | reverse complement strand
TGACGTCTGTTTTCGTCCAGTTTTCCCCGCCCCGTGAACTGTAACAACTGTTACGACGAATCTGCTTCTTTTAAGATTTCCACTTGCAAATGGATTCCGGATATGATATACTTACAACGCTGTTTATAAATGTGAGGTGATTTTAACGGTCCATCCGTGACGGTTAGATGATCACAGTATGATAAGAGAATGATGTAAAGAGGTGAAAATCATGAGAGAAGGAATCCATCCAGCGTACCACCAGGCCAAGGTTACCTGCAACTGCGGCAATGAATTCGTAACCGGTTCCACCAAGAAGGAGATTCACGTGGAGGTCTGCTCCAAGTGCCATTCGTTCTACACCGGACAGCAGAAGACCGCATCTGCACGTGGACGTATTGAGAAGTTCAACAGAAAATACGGCGTTGGCAACAACTAAGAACCAGAACACGGGCGAAGTAAGGTTGAGACTTAAGTGGAGACACTTTTTGGCTCAACCTTGTTTTTCTTTAGCGGGAAATGAAGGGAGCAGTTTCATGAAATATTCCGGAATCGGCGGTCAGGCCGTTATTGAAGGAATTATGATGAAGAATAAACAAGACTATGCCACGGCGGTGCGCAGGCCTGACGGGGGGATCGAAATACAGAAAGAGCAGTATGTGAGCATGAAGGACAAGGTGCCTCTCTGCGGTCTGCCGCTGGTGCGGGGGGTATTCAGCTTTGTGGACTCCATGGTCCTGGGGATGCGGGCCTTAAGCTATTCGGCGGGATTTTTCGAGGACGACGAGGGTTCGGAGCCGGGAAAGCTGGAACTGTGGATGAACCGGGTGTTTGGGGAGAAGGTGGAGAAGGTGCTTATGGGATTTGTCATGGTCTTCTCCATTGTCATGGCTGTGGCCATTTTCATGGTACTGCCCCTGGTGATTGCCAGCGGGTTCCGGCTGTTCATCCACTCGGAGACGGTGATGGCGGTGCTGGAAGGATGCATCCGCATCGGAATCTTTGTGGCTTATATCAAGCTGGTGTCCCGGATGGAGGACATCCGGCGGACCTTTATGTATCATGGTGCAGAGCACAAATGTATCAACTGTATTGAGCACGGTATGACCCTGACCGTGGACCATGTGCGGGAAAGCTCCCGGCAGCACAAGCGGTGCGGAACCAGCTTTCTGATCATTGTCATGCTGATCAGTATCCTGTTCTTCATGGTGATCCGGGTGGATAATCTCTGGATGCGCATGGTCAGCCGGGTGCTGCTGGTGCCGGTGATTGCCGGGGTGTCCTACGAGTTTCTCAGTCTGGCAGGCCGCAGTGATTCGTCTCTGGTGAATATCCTCAGCAGGCCGGGGATGTGGATGCAGGGACTGACTACCAGCGAGCCGGATGACAGCATGATCCAGGTGGCGATTGCTGCCGTGGAAGCAGTATTTGACTGGCGCGGCTACCTGCGGGAGAATTTCCCGGAGACGGAGTTGCCGGAGGAGACAGGAGCTGCCGCCGGAGCCCAGGAGCCGGAGCAGGCGGGAACTGCAGTCAGTGCCGAGGGCCAGTTGCCGGAGGAGACCCAGCCATGACCCTGTTTAATCTTTATACCGAAGGCACCCGTGCCCTGGAGCAGTCCGGGAATCCGGATGCCGGGAACGATGCCCGCCAGCTTCTGCTGGCGGCGTTTCACCTGGATATGACCCATTATCTTCTGAACCGGATGCAGCCTTTGCCGGACAGCGGCCCGGCCCGGGGGGCCACGGATTTGTACCGGGAGATGATCGGAAAACGCCGCAGGCGGGTGCCTTTGCAGCAGATTCTGGGATGCCAGGAATTTATGGGACTGGAATTCTGCGTCAACCGCCATGTGCTGATTCCCAGGCAGGATACAGAGACCCTGGTGGAACTGGTGCTGGAGGAGCATGAGGAAGGGGACCGTCTCCTGGATCTGTGTACCGGCAGCGGCTGTATTGCCGTCAGCCTGGCAGTGAAGGGGAAGTTTTCCTCAGTGACGGCCACGGATATTTCCCGGGAGGCTCTGCATGTGGCGAAGCGGAATGGGGAACGGCTGTTTGCCGGCGCCATTGCATTTTACCAGGGGGATTTGTTTGCGGCACTTCCGGCGGAAACCTCCGGGAGCTGTCCCGGATTCGATATTATCACAGCCAATCCGCCTTACATTCCCACAGCGGTGATCCGCACTCTCCAGCCGGAGGTCCGCGACCATGAACCTGTGCTGGCACTGGACGGAAGCGGCGATGGGGTGTATTATTATAGAAGAATCGCAGCAAAAGCCAGGGATTATCTGACAGACCGGGGAAGACTTTACCTGGAAATCGGCCATGACCAGGGAGACGTGGTCAGCGGCATTCTGGACAGCCACGGATACCGGAATATCCGGGTAGTCAAGGACCTTCCGGGCAATGACCGGGTGGTATGTGCGGCCATATGACACGGTCCTGCCCCATTCCGGGCGGCCCCCTATTGAGGCGGCTGCAGAGAAACTGCTGCTGCAAAGACAGTTACATTCCAATTCACCTACACAGGAGGACCCTATGTTTGACCGTTTGGACGATATTTTGATTCATTTTGAGGAAGTCATGCTGGCCCTGGGCGAGCCGGATGTGACCGGTGACCAGAACCGTTTCCGCAGGCTCATGAAGGAGCAGGCAGATCTGGCGCCCATTGTGGAAGCCTACAAGGCTTACAAGCAGGCAAAGCAGGATATTGAGGACAGTCTGGCGCTTCTGGACGAGGAAAGCGACGAGGAAATGCGGGAGCTGGCCAAGGAGGAGCTGTCCGACGCCCGGAAGCGGGTGGATGAGCTGGAACGGGAGCTGAAGATTCTGCTTCTGCCCAAGGACCCCAACGATGACAAGAACATTATCCTGGAGATCCGGGCCGGTGCAGGCGGGGACGAGGCGGCGCTGTTTGCGGCAGAGCTGTACCGGATGTATGGCAGCTACGCAGAGTCCCACCACTGGAAGGTGGAGATCATCAGCCTCAATGAAAGCGGCATCGGCGGCTTCAAGGAGGTCCAGGCAATGGTTACCGGCAAAGGCGCTTATTCCAAGCTCAAGTATGAAAGCGGTGTTCACCGGGTGCAGCGGGTGCCGGAGACCGAGTCCGGCGGGCGCATCCACACATCCACCGCCACGGTGGCCGTGATGCCGGAGGCAGAAGAAGTGGACATCCAGATTGACATGAATGACTGCCGCATCGACGTGATGCGTGCATCCGGCAACGGGGGCCAGTGTGTCAACACCACTGACTCGGCTGTGCGCCTGACCCACATGCCCACAGGCATTGTTATCTACAGCCAGACCGAGAAGTCCCAGCTCCAGAACAAGGAGAAGGCCTTCCGGCTGCTGCGTTCCAAGCTGTACGACCTGGAGATGGAGAAGAAAATGAACGCGGAGGCCGAGGAGCGCCGCAGCCAGATCGGAACCGGCGACCGTTCGGAGAAGATCCGCACCTACAATTTCCCCCAGGGACGGGTGACGGACCACCGGATCGGCCTGACCCTTTACAAGCTGGATAAAATCATGAACGGGGATATCCAGGAAATTCTGGATGCCTGTATTGCGGCCGACCAGGCAGCGAAGCTGAGCCGCCTTAACGAGGAAGGGCAATAACCGGCAAGACTGCCAGGTCCCTGGTCCGGCGGACCCCGCCGGATCTCTTACACCTTATCTATATATCAGGAGGACCGCCATGAACCACTCAGCCGCCCTGACAGCCGCCGCCCTGGCTGCTGTTCTGGCCATGACCGGCTGCGCAGGCAGCAGGAATGAAGTATTCAACTACGAAGACCAGAAGGAGACCACCCATACCCTCCGGTTCTTCGGCTACAAATATGAGGCCGCCAATGTGGAGGTCATTGAGGATATCCTTAACAGCTATATGGACCAGAGGCCTGATGTTATGGTAACCTACGAAAGTCTTAAAGGGCAGACCTATTACCAGGTTCTGAAAAACCGGGAGGCCTCGGGGAATCTGGATGACGTGTTTATGGTAGACCACGATACGGTGCTGGATTTTTCCGGGAAGGGAAGGCTGGCAGACCTGACAGAGCTGGTGAGCCAGGTGCCTTTTTCCGACAGTATGCTGGACCAGATGCGGTCCCCGGACGGGAAGATTTACTGGGTGCCCACTACCGTGTCCGCTTTTGGCATGTACTGCAATCTGGACCTTCTGGAAGCCCACGGACAGAAGGTGCCGGAGAATCTGGGGGAATGGGAAGCAGTCTGTGACTACTTTGTATCTCAGGGCATTACGCCGGTCATTGCCAATAATAACATTTCCTTAAAGACCCTGGCCCTGGCCAGAGGCTTCTGCCCGGTCTACCGGGAGGGGCGCCAGAAGGAGGTCTTTGCCAGGCTCAACAGCGGGCAGGAGAAGCTCAGCGACTATTTAACGGAAGGCTTCGCCCTGGCGGCTGAGTTCTGCGAAAAAGGCTACATTGACGGGGCAAAATCCCTGGAGACAGAGAAGACCTCCGACGATCTGGACCAGTTTGTCCTGGGGGAGTCGCCATTTATGCTGACCGGTGTCTGGGCAGCGGAACGGGTCAGGCGGAAGGGGCCGGATTTCCGGTTCCAGGTGGTGCCCTATCCGGTTCTGGAGGATGGCGCGGTGCTGGTGATTAATCCGGATGTGCGGCTGGCTGTGCTGGAAGGAGGCGGGAACCAGGAGCTGGCGGAGGATTTTGTCTCCTGCTTCCTGATCAAGGGAAATATCCGGCGGTTTGCAGATAACCAGTCATCCTTCGGTCCCCTGAAAGACAATTATGAACCGTCCCTGCAGGAGATCCAGGAGATTGTAAAGGCTTACCACAGCCAGACGCCGGTGATCGGCTCTGACGACCACATCCGTTTTCCCATCTGGGAGATAACGGCGGATGCATCCGTGAAGGTGCTGGCCGGAGAGAATGTGGAGCTGGTTATGGCATGGATGGACAGCCAGGTGGAATCCTACAGCCGTTAAGGGCCGGCTGCAGAGGCAGACGCCGGATGCCAGGGGACTTGCGCCGGCAGGCTCGGGAACTTAGTCGCAATGTATGGGAATGAGGGCTGTTGTATGAAGAAGAACCGAATCTATCTGGCCGCGGCACTGGTGCTGGCGGCCATACTGGGAACCGGAGTCTGGTCCTTTGTCAGAGGGGTCAGCGGGCAGCTGTGGGCCACCTCCATCCGTACCATTACGGAGACCACCCATCAGGGCGCCATGACCCTGAACCTTCAGTTCGAGGCGGATTTTGACATGCTGGAGGTGATCCGGGAAAGCCTGGGCCAGGCCGGGACCAGCCAGCTTGAGGATGTGCTGAAGCTGATCAATGTGGCGGAACCGGAGGTTATGGTCTATCTGGACGGAGGCAACAGTCTGCGGCCGGACGTGAAGCCGGACCAGAAAGTCTGGGAGGCCCTGGAGGAACTGGAAAAGCAGAAGGAAGCGGCCCGGGAGCAGACAGGAGAAGGCGCGGGCCGGAATGCTGCCGGCCAGGGTCCCGGAGAAAATGCGGACCGGAATATTCCCGGCAGGAATGCAGGAGAAAGCACCGGCGGGAATGCTGCCGGCCAGGGTCCCGGGGCGGGCACCGCCTATGACGGATTTGCAAGAGGTGTCCTGGATGCCCATATCAGCAGTGTCACCGGCGAGCATGTATTCAATATTTTCGTCCGGGGAGTTCTTCAGAGCGGCGAAGAGATCTGGCTGGTAAAGGAGTACAGCACCCGGGAGGTGGCGGAGCGGTTTACCCTGACATTTTATGACAAGACGGGTTTTTCCTATCTGGTGGACCGGAGCGGGGAGATCATGGTGCGGCCTGCCCACCGCAACAGCAATAAGACGGTGTCGGGCTTGTTCGACATGCTGGACAAGGAAGGCAACGAAGAACCTGTAGTGGAGGATTTTCAGGCAAGTATCTATGATCTTAGAACCGGATGGGCCAGGTTCAAGGCGGGCGGGGAGCAGCAGGTGTTCAGCTATGAGCCTCTGAAGGCCGGTTCCGACTGGCTGCTGGTATCGGTGATCCCGGAGCACATGATCCGGGCCCAGACCAACCGGATTCTCAGGCGGACCATGATGTTCTCCGGCACGGCGGTAGGGCTGATCCTGACTCTGACCGTGATTTTCTACGGCACCAAGATGCATGAGAACCAGGTCTACACCAGGAAGCTGAAAGAGGCCCTGGATGCGGCGGACACAGCCAACCGGGCCAAGGGCCGTTTTCTGATGGACATGTCCCACGACATCCGCACTCCCTTAAACGCCATCATCGGTATGACTGCCATTGCACGGGAAAATGCCGCCGACCGGGGGCGGGTAGAGGACTGTCTGGACAAAATCCAGATTGCAGGAAAGCATCTGATCAGTGTAGTGGGTGATGTACTGGACATGTCCCAGATCGAGCAGGGGACTCTGATGCTCCGGGAAGACAACTTTCTGCTGTCAAAGATTTTCGGTGAAGTCACTGGCTCCATGGCACGCCGGGGGCAGGAAGCGGGTCTGGCCATGGAGGTGGTTCCCGTACAGCTGGAGCATGATTCCGTAACCGGGGATTCTTCCCGTATCCGTCAGATTCTCTTTAATATTATGGATAATGCGGTCAAATATACCCCTGCCGGCGGCAGCGTGGTGGTGGAGCTTAAGGAGACCGGCCAGGTCCTGGAGGGAAGGGCTGGCTACTGTTTCCGCTGCATTGATGACGGCATCGGCATGGAACCGGAATTCCTGAAGCGGGTGTTCCTGCCCTTTGAGCGGGCCCGGAACACCACCAGCAGCCGCATTGCCGGTACCGGCGTAGGGCTGGCCATCACCAAGAGTCTGCTGGATCTCATGGGCGGAACCATTCATGTGGACAGTGCCCCGGGGAAGGGCTCCGCCTTTACAGTGGAGTTTTCCCTGGAGGTGCCGGAGCAGATACCGGAGACTGCCGAAGATCCGGGGACGGAAAAGGAACCACGGGATTACGGGGACAAGCGGGTGCTTCTGGTGGAGGACAACGAGCTGAACATGGAGATCGCCGAGGAGCTGGTGGGGATCACAGGGGTCCAGGTGGAAAAGGCTTACAACGGCCAGGAGGCTGTGGATATGGTCCGGGAAAGCCCGGAAGGGTACTATGACCTGATCTTTATGGACATCCAGATGCCGGTTATGGACGGATATGAGGCCACCCGCCAGATCCGCGGCATGGACCGGGAGGATGTGGGTAGGATTCCTATCTTTGCACTGTCTGCCAATGCCCTGGCCGAGGATGTGCAGAATTCCCTGGAAGCCGGAATGAATGGGCATATTGCAAAGCCGGTGGACCTGGAGTCCATCGAAAGGGTGCTGGGGCAGGTGTTTTGAGGGGGTATTCGTCTGGTCCCGCAGGGGTCTTCTTGTCCGGCGGTGCCGGCCAAGAAGCATCGGGCGTGCGCCCGATGTGGAAACCCGGCTAAGAACTGCCTTACAAGCAAGCTTGAGGTCAGTTCTTTTACGGTGTTCGCCGGGTCCCGCAGGGGTCTTCTTGTCCGGCGGTGCCGGCCAAGAAGCATCGGGCGTGC
>CAJTOV010000029.1 GCA_910577765.1 uncultured Lachnospiraceae bacterium | reverse complement strand
TGCTTCTTGTCCGGCATAGCCGGACAAGAAGATGCCCCCCGTGAATAGTAACTAATAATTTACTGTTTTCCGATCTCCTTATAGATCTGGTTTCTCAGTTCCAGGAAGCCAAGTTTTTCATATACCGGTTCCACAGCTTCCTTGAACGGTCCTATATCCGGCTCCACCACGGTGAGACCGGCATCCGCCATCTGCTTTTCCGCCTCGTCCGCCTCAGCCAGCACATCTGCGGCGGTCTCCTGGCCGATTTCCACAGCGGTCTCCACCAGAAGCGTCTGGAGCTCCTCCGGAAGTGAGTCAAACCAGGCCTTACCGCAGATCAGTCCCTGCATTAGCTGGAAATGCCCGGTCTTGGACTGGGTATTGCACACCTCATAGATCCGGGAGGGGAAGGTGGAGGTATTCTGGGCCTCACAGCCTTCAATGGCCTTGGACTGAATCCCATTATATACCTCTCCCCAGGACATGGAAACCGGAGTCGCTCCCATAGCGGTCAGGGATTCGGTACATACCTCCTGGCCGATGGTGCGGATACGCAGTCCTTTTAAGTCTTCAGGCGTATTGACGGCCTTGTTGGTCATAAAATGTCTCGGCCCGTCATAGAAGGTAAAGGAGAGAATCTTGATTCCGTGCTTCTCCTCCAGCTCCTGCTCCCATTTCCGGAAGGTCTCAGACTGGGTCACCTTGTATCCCTCTTCATAGTCATCCACAAAATAGGCCATCATAAAGATGGAAAAATCTTTCACATACTGCCCCATACGGGCCGCATCCGTATTGACCGCCACGTTCACACCCTGGATTGCCTGTTCAATTACATCCTCATCTGCGCCCAGCTGACCGGCCGGGAACACCTTTACATGCAGCCTTCCCCCGGACTTCTCATTGACCGCGTCTGCCAGCTTCTGGTAGTTCCGGGTGATCAGGGCCTGCTCGGTCTGGGAGGTATGAATCATCAGCTCATAGACCTTGTCCTCACCGGAATTTCCGGCGTCTGCCCCATTTCCACCGGCATTCTCTTCCTTGTCTGCTGCCGGAGCCGGTGCATTGCCCATCCCCGGCATGCCGCTGCATCCGGCCAGCGTCATCATGACGGCTGCCATTATTGCTGCCAAACAGTTCTTTTTCATAATCATACTCCTTCTCTTTTTATTATAATTGGACTTCCAAACTCCTTACGGGTTTCCGGAAAATCGTTTCTGTGATGGGAACCACGGCTCTCCTTCCGTTTTCTTGCGCTGTCTGCCATAATGGAAAGGGTGGTCAGCATATGGTACAGACTCACATTGGCCCCACAGATTCTTGTTCCTTCCGGCGCCTGACGGATGCTTTGCCGGAGGCTTTTGGTCAAAGTAAGCAGCCGGGTAAGCCCTTCCTCATTCCGGTCCACCAGCAGATGCTTCTGGGCACCCTCCTGAATACGGCTTTGCAGTGCTTTCAGGTCCAGCTCTTTGCAGAGAAGCCATGCAAGGTTCCCCTGTGCCGCAGCACTTCCTGGCTCCTCCTCCTGACAGGATGCGGGCAGAGTCTCCCCGGTCCGGTGGCTCATGGCATATTCTGCCGCCTTCCTCCCGGCGATTTCACCGAATACCTGGCAGGTGACCATCATATTGCCGCCCAGACGGTCTGCACCATGGGGGCCGCCTGCGCACTCACCGGCAGCGAAAAGTCCTGGGACACTGCTCATGGCATTTTCATCAATGCGGATTCCCCCATTGACAGCATGGGCAAATACGGCCACCTCCGCTGTTTCATGGAGAAGATCCACTCCCCGTTCCTTCATGTAGGCCGCCGCAATGGGCCACATGTGATGGATTCCACAGTCATCCTCCAGGGTATTGACATAAGCACTGGTCATCCCGGTCAGATCAACCGGTATTCCGCCATGAACGGTTCCCCTTCCCCCGTTGATTGCCCTGTGTACCGCAATTTCCAGATACCTGGCACAGTCACTGGTGGAAAAGGGAAAATGCTTCCGGTGTTCATGCATCACATCCCCGGCAGTCAGTCCTTCCGGCAGAATCCCGTCAAATATATCCCTGCCTTCCCGGTCGGTAAGTCCTGGCTTTCCCTCCCAGATATAGCCGTTGAAAATATTCACTACCGGCCAGGAGAAGCCCATCCCCATCTGCATAAATTCCATGTTTACAAGCTGGGCTCCCGCATCGTAAGCCATGGCACAGCCGTCTCCGGTCACATCCTCCGGGTTCATGTTTCTGGCAAAAGCCTGCCCGCTGCCTCCGGCAGCCAGAATCACCGCATCTGCCTCTATTTCCAGCAGGCAGTCCTCCTGCACCCCATAGGCGCCTTCCACGGATTCCTTTCCCCGGATCAGTTCCGTCACGGTCACATTCTCCAGAACCGTGATACGGCTGCTGCGCTTTTGGATCTGCTTTTTCATGGCCCGGATAATAGGTTCACCATGTCCCCGGATCACGTGGGTTCTGGGAGAGGTGGAAAAGCAGCTTTTGAATTTGTAATACCCATCCTCCACATGCTCAAACTCCACCCCCCAGTCCTCCAGCTGGGCTATGGTCTTTGGTGCGTTGGCTGCCACCACTGCGGCCAGTCTGGAATCTGCCATTCCTTTTGCCGCATCCATGATATCCTCATAATGCCTGCGGACATCCCCCGGAATCCGGGGATCACCTGCATTATAGCCTGCCATCTCGGCTATGGGCCAGGCGGTGGCTCCTGCCTGGCCAATCTGCTTTTTGCTGACCAGAAGCACCTGGGCGCCGCAGTCTGCGGCCGCAATGGCGGCCCGCAGCCCGGCACCTCCTCCTCCGATTACCAGCACGTCTGTTTTCATCCTCATGGTTCTGCCTTCCTGTTGAACCGGGGTGTGCGTTTATGCAGGAATGCATCCACGCCTTCCGCGCAGTCTTCTGTCTGGAATACCCTTCTGCTAAGTTCCAGATTGGGGCGGAAGTTGTCGCTGGTGGGTTTCTGCCACAGTTCCCGCACCCCCCTGCGGATCAGCTTCACTGCCTCAAAGGGCTTTCCGGCAATCTCCCTGGCCAGCTCCACGGCTGCCCGCTCTGTCCCTCCTTCCGGGACAACATGGTTCACAAGCCCGGCCTCCAGCGCCTGCTTCGCGTCCAGTATCCTGCCGGTGTACAGCATTTCATAGGCCCTGGAGACACCCACATATCTGGCCAGCCGGAACAGTCCCCCGCTTCCGGGAAATACCCCCAGATTGATTTCCGGCAGCCCGATCCGCCCGGTCTCACTGATGAAGCGGATATCCGCGGCCATGGCGATCTCGCAGCCTCCTCCCAGGGTATTACCCTCCAGCGCGGCAATCACCGGCTTGTCTAACAGTTCCAGGGCGTCAATGGCCAGATTCTCATTCATTAGTTTCTTTCCAATCACATCATCCCATACCTGCGGAAACTCACGGATATCCGCCCCCACACAGAATGCCTTTTCTCCGGCCCCTCTCAGAACAATCACCCGGACACGGTCATCCTCCTCCAGCTTATGGAGTGTGTCCCGCATCTCTGCACTCAGCTCCAGTGTCAGAATGTTCAGCGGCGGATTATTCAGCGTCACAACTGCCACATATTCCTGAATCTCCACCAGCAGCCGTCTGTTTTGATAATTCATTCCTTATCTCCCTATGTTGTGTGTTTAATCGTTTAAACTAACCATAAAAAAATTTTGAATCACCTGCTCCGGATAATCGTCCTCCTTTCCGTCCGGCCTAGTACTGCCTTAATGCACTGGCTGCTTACTGCGCAGACTGATCCCCATAGGCTCTTCCCGGAAAATACGCGGGTCCATCTCCTTAAGATTCTCTGACACCTGAACCGGGAAATCAAGAAGCCCTATGACATCCTTCTGATAATCAATGCCTGGTGCCACCTCGGTCAGCAGGATTCCCTGTCCGGAAAGCGCAAACACAGCCCGTTCCGTAATATACAGAATCTGCTGTCCATGCTTTTGGGCCTCATCTGCATTGAGGGTAATCTCCTCCACTGCCGGTGTTATTTTCTTAATCCTGCCTTCCTGTTCAATGACCAGCCGGCCCTCTGCTACGGAGGTTTTCAGGCCGCTGGCTGTAAAGGTCCCGGCAAAAAGGATCCTGGGCGTCCGGTAAACAATATCATTAAAGCCGCCTGCCCCTGCGATCATCTGGTTAAACTTATGATTGTTCACATTTCCATGCTGGTCTGCCTCACCCATACCCAGACAGGCGGCATCCAGCATACCTGCTGTATAGAGATCAAATACCTGGTTACTGTCCAGAACCAGGTCCGGGTTCATGGCTACACCGAAGGTTCCCGTCCACCCTGGCACACCTCCGACCGGACCATGTTCAATGCTGAAGGTCAGATCCTCCAGAACTCCCTCTTCCACAGCTACAGCCGGAAGATCTGCCGGTATGCCAAACCCAAGGTTCACCA
The DNA here is from genome assembly GCA_910577765.1 of uncultured Lachnospiraceae bacterium. Lineage (GTDB taxonomy): Bacteria > Bacillota > Clostridia > Lachnospirales > Lachnospiraceae > Brotaphodocola. The sequence continues at coordinate 25,040 of CAJTOV010000029.1, read as the reverse complement.
GACTGCCTTTCTGAAGTTCCATTAACATTCTCCGGAGGATCACCTTCCTGTGGGTCAATGGAAACGATGCTCTCTTTTCCACGGGCTGACGGACCCCGCCCAGAACAGACTGGGGATGGCTGGAAACCACCGCTTCATCACGCTCATCCAGAACCACATAATCCACCAGCCGTCCCGGTACCATAACCACTCTGGGGTGTGCAGAACCACTCCGGATCTTTCGGCGTACCTGGGCAATGACGATTCCGCCGTTCTGTCTGGCAGCCAGGGCGGTGGCGAAGATTCCCTGGGATGTGGGTTCATTTTCCAGGGAGATATTTCCCTTCTCGTCCACAGAGGTTCCCCGGATCACCGCCACATCCACCTTGAGCCTGGGATAGTAAAGCCATTCCTCACCGTCCAGCTCCTGGACCTGGGCCAGATTCTCCCTGGTCACGGCATTAAGCCTTCCTCCCTGGTGTCTGGGATCTGCAAAGGTGTGCAGCCCCACCCCGGTAAACATTCCCGGTTGCCCGGCACCTGTACTTCTCAGCAGGTTATAGAAGGTTCCCATAGGCAGATTGTAGGCTTCCACCCGGTTATCCAGAATCAGCTGGTTTAACCTTCTGTTGGGCAGCATGGCTGCATAAGAACCGCCAATCACCCGTTTCACCATGCCTTCATGGGAAAGATAATCCACACCTCTCCCACTGGCCGATCCCAGGAAAACCGGGAACATGACCGTCAGGTCTGCGGGCCTTCCGGTCTGCAAAAACGACTGTTCCATCTCATACAGAATGGTCTCCGGTTCCAGAAGATTCAAGTTTCCTGCAATACATACATGGGCTCCTGACTGAATTTTTTCAACTGCTTCTTTTCCTTTTACAATCTGAAACATCTGCATCCTTTCCGTACATACAGGTATCCTCTTTCCGGCACCGGGAACAGCCGTCTGCCCCTTTGCCCCGGAACTGTCTTTGTCTGTATATACTTTGGTTAATCGATTAAACTCCAGGCCAAAATATGTAACAGCCCAGGGAATATCTGAACTGTTACCGGTACTGCCTTTTGGAAACCGTCATCCGGGAACCGGGCCTGTGGTTCTCCTGACCATCAGCTTCACCGGGAGAACCTGTTCCACCTTCTCCGGCATCTTCTTATTGATCTTGCGGATCAGAATATCCGTTGCCATCCGGCCCATGGTATAACGGGGCATATGGACCGTTGTCAGCTGTACTCTCCGGTTCCCCGCCACAAACAGATCATCAAAGCCGATGACGGACAGATCCTCCGGGATACCAAGCCCACGGTCAAATGCCGCATCCAGCATCCCCAGCGCTGCCATGTCATTGGCCGAAAGGATTGCGGTAGGCCTCTGGTTCTCCGGCATGTAAGCCAGCATTCCTGCTATGGCATCATAACCGCTCCGGCAGGACCCGTCTCCGTCCAGAATCCACGATTCCCTGCTTTCCAGTCCCATCTCCTTCACCAGAAGCTTATAGGCTTCTCTCCGCTCTTTATTTACAGGAGAGCCTTCGGTTCCTTCCAGAAATGCAATCCGGCGGTGTCCCAGCTCTGTAAGATGCTCCATGGCCAGCCTGACCGCAAGAAACTGGTCTGCAACAATGGAATCTGCATCCAGCCCCTGGGGCTTTCTGTGGACCAGAACCAGCGGATATCCCTGTCCTATCAGTTCCTGAATCATACTCTGGTCATGTTCCATGGCACTGACTATCAGGATTCCGTCCACCCGCTCCTGACGAAGTCTGAGAATGGCCTGCTGCATGTGCTCCTTCTGGTTGTTGGTGTTGAAAATCATCACATCATAGCCTTCCCCGTAGGCCGCATCCTCGCAGGCCTTGGCCAGATCCGGGTAAAAGGGATTGCTGATGTCTGACACAATCAGACCGATGATCTTGCTTCTCTTCTCCCTGAGACTTCTTGCACTGGCATTGGGTACATAATCCAGATCTTTTACTGCCTGCAGCACCCGCTCCCGTGTCTCAGGTGAAATGCATCTTGTGTTGTTTAATACATATGAAACTGTGGCAGATGAAACATTTGCCTGCCTGGCAATATCCTTGATTGTAACCATGGTCTGTCACTAAATCCTATATTGGCGTTTATTTAATCGTTTAACTTAAAAATAATATACCATATTGGCTGCCTAATTACAAGAGGGTTTATCATTATTTTTCAAACTTACAGTTGATCCAGTGTAACAGTTCAGATACCCCTTGAACTGTTACGTCATACGGCCATTTAGGATCGCTGCGCGATGGGCCGTATGCCCGCGACCATTACGTTTTCGTACGGTCAGCGCGGTGAACGCGCAGACCTATCTGAACTGTTACGATCCAGTGCAACAGTTCAGACGCCCCTTGAGCTGTTACGATCCCGTACACTAAGCATCAAGAATCTTTCCATCCACAGATACGGTTACGGTCTGCCAGGGAATGAATTTCCCGCTTTCCTGCAAGGCTTTCTTTGCCGCCGCCTCCAGTCCTTTGCAGCAGGGAACCTCCATCCGCAGAATGGTTACACTCCTGATATGGTTGTTCCGTATAATTTCCGTCAGCTTTTCGCTGTAATCCACAGAATCCAGCTTGGGGCATCCAATGAGGGTGATTTTGCCCTTCATAAAATCCTCATGGATATTTGCATAGGCATATGCGGTACAGTCAGCCGCAATCAGCAGCTTAGCTCCACTGAAATAAGGGGCGTTCACCGGAGCAAGCCTGATCTGGCAGGGCCACTGGCCCAGCCGGGAAACTCCTGCCGTTTGGGCGGATGGGGTGTTTTTCCTCTCGGAATGGGCCATCTGGCGCATCTGCGTCCCCGGACAGCCTGCATGGAGGGTTGTATCCGAATTTTCTGACTTCTTCTGTCTGGCAGCAAGAACCGCTGCCTGGTCATAGGCAGGTGCTTCCCGTTCCTCAAAGCTGATGGCGCCGGTGGGGCATTCCGGCAGGCAGTCCCCCAGACCGTCGCAGTAATCCTCCCGGGTCAGCACCGCTTTACCGTCTATCATCTCAATGGCTCCCTCGTGGCAGGCCGCGGCACACGCACCACAGCCGTTGCATTTGCTTTCATCAATTTTTATGATCTTCCTGAGCATTCTGTATTCCTCCTTGACTTTCTGTCCCTGATTATACTACAATATTTTTCAGAAGTATGTGGTTATAACCACGGAAATGAGGATTTATGATATTGAATTTTATTTCCAGAACAGCCCTTTTTCGGGGATGCACAGAGGAGGATATCCGGAATATGGCGGAACGTCTGGATTTTCGGACAGTCAGCTATAAAAAAGGGGAGGTGATTTTTGCTGCCGGAAGCATGGTGACGGAAATCGGCCTTGTCCTTTCCGGAAGTGTCCGGATTGAGCATACGGATCTCTGGGGAGACAAAGGCATCCTGAATATTACCCCTGCTGGAGGTGTGTTTGCGGAATCCTACGCCTGTATCCCTGATGAGCCCATGCTGGTGGACGCGGTGGCCAATGAGGACAGCGATATTTTATTCATAAATGTCCCGGGACTTTTCTCTTTCGGACCCTTGTGGGAAAGTCAGAACAGGCTGATTCAGAATCTTCTTATGATCAGTGCGGAAAAAAATTTGCAGCTTTCCAGGCGCAGCCTGCACACGTCCCCCAAGACCATCCGGGGACGGCTGTTTTCCTATTTTTCCCAGCAGGTCTCCGCCCAGGGAAGCAGCCGAATCACGATACCCTTTGACCGCCAGCAGCTGGCCGACTATCTGAATCTGGACCGCAGCGCTTTGTCAAAGGAACTTGGAAAGATGAAAAGGGACGGCCTGATTGCATATCACAGAAACCGGTTTGAGATAAAAATGGATGTCAAATAAGGTAATCCACTTCTGACGTGGCGCCTTCACTCCAATAGTAAATGGATGGTGACGGATTCAGCGCCTGTAGTTCCTGAAGCACAAACTGTTCTGTAAGGCTTCCCGTAAATTCCCGGAATACAGCATCGGAATCCAGAATAATTGCCGGATCTATCTCGCAGAGTACCCGCAAAAGCCCAATATCCAGATGGTAAATCTTAAACGCTTTTAAATCCTCATAAGCTTTTAAAGGCAGCGCCCTCCTTTTACCAGGCCGACTCTCCGAATCATACCACTGTCCTTCAGCCACAAAAGGGCATCCTTGTATTCCCTGGCTCTGGCTCCCTCCCTGGCCAGGCTATAAAGAAACTTTTTGTTTTCCTTTGCAAGCTGGGAATTTATCAACCATCTTTATGAAACGTAAAAAAGGATGCTGCAACATCACTGGAACCCGTGATATTGCAGCACCCCATTTTGCCGGGAATCGGGATTCATGGGTAGGCACCTTTATCTGCCTCCATAGAATTCCGATTATTTATTATCTTCCGTAATGGCCTTAGCCGCAGTCCGCCCGGATACGATGATCTCGGTGATGGCATTTCCGCCCAGGCGGTTGCCGCCGTGGATACCGCCGGTGACTTCGCCGGCTGCGTACAGACCTTCAATGGCCTTGCCTTCCTCATCCAGCACGTGGCGTTCGGTATCTACTACCAGGCCGCCCATGGTGTGATGGGTGGAGGGAGCCATGAGACGCAGGGTCAGCTCAGTGCCCTCAAGGGCATAGGTATCCACATTGTAGCTTCCGTCATCCTTCTTATCCACATCACCGATGGTTCTGGAAGCAATGGCCTTGCCCACATCCTCAAACTCGCCCTGGCCCATAACTGCCATATCGTACTTCTCAATGGTCTCAAGAATAGTCTTGGCATCCGCCGTGACACCGATCTCCTTAAACAGCTCATTCAGCTCTTCTTCGTTGGCTTTCCGCCGGTAATATCTGCCGTCATAATCCCCTTCACCAAGCTGGATCGGGCCGGGAATGGGCTCGGAAGCATTGTAGATCTCCAGGAACACACCCTTGGTTCCGTTGACCTCAATGCCGTTCTCAAACTCTGCCAGGGACAGTACGTCACGCTCGGAGCCTTCGTCCACAAACCGCTTGCCGGTGGTGGGGTTGATGTAAACGGCATAGTTGCCGCCGCCAAATGCCAGGTTGCCGTTGTCCACCCAGCTGATGGGCATAAGCTGGGTAAATCCTTCGCCGGTAACAGCCGCGCCTACCTCCTGGGCCATCTCAATACCGCTTCCGGTCAGGGAGTTCCGGTTGGTGGTCTTGGTAGCAGTGGACAGATACTCGGAAGACCAGTACTCATTGGCCTCCACAACCTTCTCAATGTTGGCCGCATAGCCGCCGGTTGCCAGAATCACACCCTTGGCTGCCTTGGCGGTCACTTCCGTGCCGTCATACATGGTGGCCTTCACACCGGTAACACGGCCATCCTCCACGATCAGCTCATCCGCAGTGGTCCTGGTCATAATCTGGTTCTTGTCATTGCTCTGAAGGAAGGTGGTCATGGGAGCCATAAAGTAGCTGCCCCAGCGGCCCTTATACTCTTCCGGGGTGCCGTCGCCGTCTGCATCCACATTGGCGCCGATGAATTCATTCTCTCTGTACCACAGAGCACCGATCAGGGTGGGCTGGGTGTCTTCCACAAAGGTGGAGCCCATGGCCTCCAGCCACGGCTTGATGTCCTGGCCGTCTTCGATGAACTGCTTCACCAGGTCCACGTTGCCATAGATCCACTCAGAGCCGTCTGCACTCTGGCGCAGGCCGCCGTAGTAGGTCTGGAAAATGTGCAGGTTCAGGGTGGAGAACAGGGTAATCTCGGATTCGGGGGTGCCTGCATCCAGCTTGGGCTGTGCCCAGTCAAGGTATGCCTTGATCTCCTTCTTAAGCGCCTGGAGGGTGGGCAGGTAGTCTGCATGGACACCGTGTTTGGAAAGCTCTGCCGCGTCGCCGGCTACAAACTCATTGTTCTTATAGTAGTCCGCGTCAAATTCCTCTTCGGACCAGTCATAGATCATCTTCAGCTCATTGATACAGCCGTTGACGGATTTTACCTTATTATATGTATTTCCGTCAAAGCCTACGCCGGTGGTGGCGTCCGGATCTTTCTCGTCCCATACCAGATAAGGCATGACGCTCTGATACTGGCCGCCGGATACCAGGGTATTGCCGCCGATCTCCGCATTCTTCTCGATCACCAGCACTGTGTTGCCGTCCTGGGCTGCCTGGGCTGCCGCGGTGATACCTGCTCCGCCGGCACCTACGATCACTACATCCCAGGTATCCTCAATGGGAGCCTGGGCCTTGACTTCCACCGTATTGGCAGCAAACTGGGAAGCATTGGTAACACCGGCTTCCTCAGCGGCGGCATTGACGGCTTCCTTTAAAGCACGGCTGGAGAAGGTAGCGCCGGATACGGCATCCACGCCGGTTCCGTTGGCCTTAATCATGTCAGGAATCAGAATGTCAAATGCAATGTCTCCTACATGCTCGGTCTCCTTGCTGGAGGTAACCTCAATGGCTGTCACGGCCTTGTCGTCAAAGGTTACACTGACTTCCACCGGTCCGTTGTAGCCTTCGCCGCTGCCGGTATAGGTGCCTGCGGTAAATGCCAGCTCCCCGGCCGGTGCCGCAGCCTCGCCTTTGGCCTGGCCGATGGCATTGGCCACAGCCTTTTTCACTGCATCAGAGGTAATGGTGGCTCCGGACACGGCATCGATTTCCCCGGACTGGGCATCCAGCACCGACTTCTGCAGAGGCTCAAATGCCGCGCCTCCCACATTGGGCGTCTCGTCCTTGCCTTCGATCTTCACATCGGTGATCTTGCTTTCGTCCACCGTAAGGGTGACGGTAACCGGACCGCCGAAGCCCTGCTCGGAAGCCGAATAGCTTCCTGCGGTGTACAGTGCTTCCGCTGCTGCCGGGGTGGTATCCGGTGCCTTGGACCCGTCAGCCGCCGCAGTCGTAGCTGAGGTAGAAGAACTGCCGGAGCAGGCTGTCATGGAAACCGCAGTCATGACACACGCCGTCGATAATAAAACCTTTCTTTTCATATTACCCTCCTTCTTTTTCGCCAGGGACTCCTCATCTGTCCCTGGCACTGCGTCTTGATTGTTAAATAACAATCTATGTATATTTAACCATGTTTTGCATAAAATATCAACAGTTTCCTATGAAATTATTCCAAAGACTTTACAGGATTCTTTCTTTCCATTATAATAAAAAAGGTAACATAAGTAATCCACCCGCAAAGGAGGGAGCGTATGACTGAAAAAGAACTGATTACCAGTACCATTGACCGGTATACCGAGCTCCAGCAGATTAAAAAAGCCAATGGAGATCATGAAAATGCAATGCTTGACTATTTTATCAGGGTTACCATTGCCAAGCTTTCTTCCATGGGGGTGAATGTTGAAGATATCACACTGTAGCAGTTCCCCGGACAAAGGGAGTGCCGCAGGCCAGCCGGTTTCTGCCGGCAAAGCCTGCGGCACTCCCTTTTGAATGACAACGCAAAGCAGCAGGATCACTCCTGCTGCCGCACAACTCAATTTCTTATTCCATTTTCTTCCGTCTCCGCTTAGTGCCGGTGCATGGCCAGATTCTCCACGCCTTTGGCCTTCAGGTTCTCATGAACCTCCCGCTTGTCTGCCTGGCCGATCAGCAGGTCCCGGGCCTTCTTGGCTTCCAGCTCTGCCTTATGCTTGCTGGGGCCGCCTACACAGCCGCCTACGCAGACCATACCTTCCACAAAGTCCTCCGGCAGCTTGCCTACCTTCAGCAGCAGCAAAGCCTTCTTACACTCGGCGGCGCCGTTGCACCGCATAACCTTGGGCTCAATATCCTCATTCATCTCCTTGAAGCACTGGACCACGGCTGCAGTCACGCCGCCGGAATTGCCGAAACGCTTGCCAAAGACAGATCCGTCCTGGAGGGTATTGTCCTCCGGCTCCAGCTCCACGCCCCTGGCACGCATCATGGCACGGATCTCCCCAAAGGTCATGGCATAATCCGCGTTGTCCGTGATATTCAAATCCAGGGTCTCGCTCTTCTTGGCAATGCAGGGTCCGATGAATACGGTGATGGTTCCCGGCTCCTGCTCCTTAAGCATACGGGAAACCGCACACATGGGAGACACGGTGGTGGACATATGCTCTAACTGGGCCGGGAAATGCTGCCGGATCATGTTGACGAACGCGGGACAGCAGGAGGTAGTCATCTTCTTGCCCTCCTTGTAGGCCTCCGCCCACTCAGCCGCCTCCGCAGCCGCGGTCAGGTCGCCGCCCAGGGCCACCTCCACCATGTCGGCAAAGCCGATCTTCTTAAGAGCCGTCCGCCAGCTGGCCATGGTAATATTCTCTCCAAACTGGCCTTCCGTAGCCGGGGCTACCATGGCAACCACCCGCTTGCCGGCATTGATCAGCCGGATCACATCCACCATGAAGGTCCTGGTGCCGATGGCGCCGAAGGGACAGCTGTGAATGCAGGCGCCGCACTGGATACATTTCTTCTCGTCAATGACGCAGATACCGTTGTCGTCGTAGGTGATGGCATCCACCGGACACACCTTCTTGCAGGGCCGTTCCAGATGGGCGATGGCGCTGTAGGGACAGGCCTGGGCACACTTGCCGCACTCCTTACACTTGCCGGGATCAATGTGGGCCCGGGTATCACTCATGGTGATGGCACCGAAATGGCAGGAATTCTGGCAGGCCTTGCCCATACATTTCCGGCAGTTGTCGGTGATGACGTAGGATGCAATGGGACACTCCTCACAGGCGGCTCCGATTACCTGGACCACATTGATGGAGTTCTTCCCGGAAGGGCATTTGCCCTCTGCCAGGCGCACCCTCTGGTGAATGATCTCCCGTTCCTTATAGATACAGCAGCGGAACTGGGCCTGGGGGCCCGGGATCATCTTGAAGGGAAGCTCATCCCGCTTCTCCTCCAGCTCTCCGGCCCAGGCCAGCTTAGCCACCTCGCAAAGTACATCATGCTTTACCCGCAGAATTGTGGCGTCATTTGTTATCATGGTATTTATCCTCCCAAATCGTTCTTTTCGTTTTCAGACGTGCAGCCCTTGTACATTGTTGCACCAGATCAATAGTAGGTCACTGTCACCGGCTTGCCCATCTCTTCCACCGTGTTCTTCAGCTGCTCCACCAGATTCTGCCGGATGCCAAGGTCAAAGGGCAGTCCCGGGTTCTGGTAGGCGCTGTTGATGGCCTTGCCTACATACAGATGCAGCTCTGTGCAGTCCTCGATCAGCATCTTGGCCACCATGGAGGCGCCGTTGGGTTTGTCAAGCTCCAGGAAATAATCCTCGGACACGGTTTCATTTTTCACATAGCGCTTCAGCAGCTGGATGACCCGGTTTAGGGTCAGGACCCCTTCGGTCACCAGCTCAATGCCGTCCATATAGGCAATGGGCGGAATATCCGGGTCCACATAATCCATGGACACATCCAGCTTCTTCTTAAGCACACGGGACACAATGGTGGCGCTGGTGCCGCCGCAGACGATCCGCTTGGTCATCTCATCCCCGGACATAAAGGCGCTTACCATCTCGTTGTCCCGCTCCGGCGCCTGGGCCGGACCGGTCATCAGGTTCACCGGTTTGGCATTGATGATCCGCATGCAGGCCACGGTGGTGTCATCCCCGGGCCGGTACTGGTACAGCTCGTCGCAGGCCTGGCAGATGGAGGCTGCCAGCCGCTTGGCGGAAATGGTCAGGGCGTACTGCTTCACCGCGTAGCTGGCAATGTCCTCCCACAGCCAGCCAAAGTTCAGAAGCTGCCCCACCCCGGCATGGATGGTTCCGTCGCTCATGAGGATCAGGGCATCCCCCTTCTGGACCTTGAACCGGTACTCATTGATCTTCTTGCCCTCCACCTCCCGGATATTCTCCGGAATAGGTACCAGACGGCCGTTGCGGATGAAGATACAGCTTGGATTGTCAAACTCCACCAGATAGGCATCCCCATTGTGGAACACCTGAAGGATGCTGAAGGTGGCATATGCCACATGGCGGACCTGGCAGATGGGCAGGGTCTGGACAATGGTCTCCACACACTCTTCCAGGGTAGCTCCGTTTAAAAACATGGTTCCCAGGATCTTGGAGGTCAGGGTTGCCAGAATGTTGGCCTTGACCCCGCTTCCCATACCGTCCGCCAGGATCATGATGTGGGAATCCTCGGTCTGGAGGGTCTCCACCTTGTCCCCGCACAATATCTCAGAAAATTTGTTCAGGCTCTTATAGCCTACGTCTACGGTAACTCCCATCTACTTACCTCCATTATCGCTTCCATCTTCCAGAAGTGACTGGCAGAGTTTCGTCAGGGTTGTCTTGGTCTCCGCAGTGGTCTCGCCTAAGAGACCGGCAATCTCCTGGGCCACCATCATCTGTTTGTGAATGACCTTCTGGGCCAGGTCAATGGTATCCAGCTTCCGCTCGTAATCCAGGCGGGCCTGCTCTTCCTCCCTGGTAATGTCGATGAATGTGGCCAGAACCACGTCTTCCTTCTCTATGTAGATAATATTCTGGAGGGTATCCAGATGGTAGTCCGGGTAGCTGACCTTCTTGCCGTGGATGGCCTGGCGGGTGTCGAATACCCACTGGAAATCCTCCGGATCAATAAACTCGTACAGATACATCTGCAAAGCCTCGGACCGGGTTTTGCCGAAATACCGCTCTCCCACTGCCGAGTACTCCATCAGCTTCATGTTCCGGTCCACGATCATTACCAGATTGGGGGAAGTCTCCATCACCAGGTTGGCCAGGGATTCGGATTTCTCGTACATAAACGGAATACACATGTTCAGCTCTGCCTTTTTCTGGAAGACGGCAATGGCCTTTTCCCGGCAGGTAGGATAACCGCAGGCGCCGCAGTTAAGCTCGTCCTCGGGTCTCACCTTGCCGGTTCTGGCAAGGATCTCCCGGATCTCCTCCTCTGTGGGAACCGGGTCCTTGGGCGAACGGTCCATAAAGATCTTCTTTAAGGAAATGGCTTTTAACACCGGGGCCGTCTCCTCCTCCGGAGCCGGTATCTTCTCGACATTCTCCTCCATATCCAGCTTTACCTTGAACCGGGAAATGCTGTCCTCCCGGACCGTGGGGCCCTTGATGCAGCCGCCTGCGCACATGTTCATCTCAATGAAGCAGCCGGTGATCTCCCCCCGGATCAGGCTTTCGCACAGATCCATGCAGTTCTTCTCCCCATGGACGTAGAACTTCCGGTAGGAATCCTGCTTCTTCTCCGTGGCCAGCACGGAACTGATGACACCGCTGGTCACCGGATACAGCCGGTTGATTCCCGGATTCTTCGGGAAGGGCATATCCTCACAGTCCTCAATGACGATCTCCTCTTCCTCCAGCCAGGCCTGGATATCATTGAAATTCAGCACCGCGTCAATGTAGCCGGAATGGCGGACGTCCTGGGCTTCCTGCTTCTTGGCAATGCAGGGGCCGAGAAAGACTACCTTGGTATCCATGCCGTATTCCTTCTTCAGCATCATGCCGTGGGCGATCATGGGGGACACCACCGGCGCCATCCACGGAACCAGGCTGGGATAATATTTTTCAATCAGGTCGTTGGCACTGGGACAGCAGGTGGTGATGATGTTCTCCATGGTCCCTTCCTGCATGATCCGGTCATACTCGGCCGTCACCAGGGCCGCCCCCTCGGAGGTCTCCCGAACATCGGCAAAGCCCAGGCGCAGAAGGGCCCCGCGGACCTGTCCGATGGTGTTGTACTTAAGGAGTCCCATGTAGGCCGGCGCCATGGAGACCACCACCTTCACACCCCGCTGGATCATATAGCGGACCATATGTAAATCACTGACCAGAGTCTTGGCGGACTGGGGGCAGATCTGTAAGCAGCGTCCGCATAGGATACAGTTTTCCGGCATGATCTCCGCACGCCCGTCCTTGACCATAATGGCCTTGACCTCGCAGTTGCGGACACATTTGTAACAGTGGCGGCATTTGGTCGCTTTAAAATCAATAATCGCCATACTTACAGCCTCCCCATGATTTCCTTCTCAAAAAATGCCTCTGTCTCGTCCGGTTTCAAAGAGAACAAGGTATCCTCCACGGTAACGCACACCCCTTCCTTCATGCAGTTGCCGCTGCAGAAGGCGCCGTTTAAATCTACCTTGTCAGATACCTGATGTACTTTCACCAGCTCCTGCATCTTCTGGATAATGTCCTTGGACCCCTTCAGGTGACACGCACTTCCAATACAAATCGTAACTCTCATTGCACACTCCTCCAAATGATCTACATGTATTTTTTCTATTATCTCACATTGATATATTGTTATCAATTACTTTTTTGTAAAAATTTTAGGGAAATGCTGGTCCAGGGTAACACGCAGGTGCGGTTGTCTCCCCCATCAGATTGACCAGATGGCACAGCGTTTTTTTCATGGCAGTATCCTTCGGGCAGACAACCACAAAATCCCACTCTGTCACCCGTTCTCCGATGGAGAAGATATCCAGGGCCCGGGCCTGCTGATGTTCCTCCATACGAAAGCTGCTGGCAAAGGCAATGCCATACTGCTGGCTCACCAGGGCCAGGGCCGTGTCAATGGAACTGAGGCGCATAATCTTTGGGTGCATCTGATAATCCGCGAAAATTTCTTCCGAAAACTGGCCCAAGCGCATGTTCTTTTTCAGAAGAAGAAACGTTTCATGCTCCACAAGCCTCAGGTCCAGCCAGGGATACCGGCGGTCCTGGCGGTCCTGGGCAAGCACGGAATACCGGCTTCCCTTTGCCATGCACAGGACCACTTCCTCCCGAAAAATCCGTTCATACCGGAAACGGCTGCTGTCCGGTTCCGTGCCGGGACTCATGGTCAGAAAGGCGGCTTCGACGATTCCCTCCTTTAAGTATTTTTCCAGGGTCTCCACGTCTTCCTCAAAGACATTTAAGTCGATCCCCGGGTACTGCTGGTGAAAGGCGGGAATGACCAGGGGCAGCATGGTCCGTGCCCGGCCTGGTGTAATGCCGAAATTCAGACTTCCGCGGCCAGCCTCCAGAAGCTCTTCTAACCGGACATCAAACTCCTGCCGGATGCCCAGAATCCTGCGGGCCATATCCAGGTACAGTTCCCCGGCCTGGCTGGGCAGATACTGCCGGTTCTTCCGGATAAACAGTTCCACCCCCAGCCTTCCTTCCAGCTTCAGCAGAAACCGGCTCAATGCAGGCTGTGACATATAGAGACACTCCGCGGCCCGGGAAATGCTTTTCTCCCGGGCGATTACCAGAATATATTCCAGCTCTTTAAAATCCATGTCTGTCCCCTTTCCTGTTTTCTTACCAGACTGGTTATCTGAACTAAGTGTTCATATTATACCATCCCGGAAAATGCAGGAAAAGACCCTGCACACTTCTGCAAGGCCTTTTTTGCTGTTTATGTGTCACTGTTACTATAATTGCGGCACAATGGTTCTGACCACTGCCCGCAGTATTTCTTTTTCCCGCTCTGTCTCCATGGAGTTGACTGCGATCACTGCACGCTTTTTCGGATAGACCACACAGTATTGCCCATATTTACCGTCTGCCCGGTACATGCCATCCGGCATGGTCCAGAACAGGCAGGCATAGTGGCGGCCAATCTCCTGATCCCCTTCATCTGCCTCGATCTGCGGTGTCACTGCCTGGTCAAACCAGGCCTCTGAAAGCAGCTGGCTGCCGTTCCATTTTCCCCGGTTCAGACAGAAAAGACCGAATTTCGCCAGCTCGGACACATTGATCCGCAGTCCTCCCGCGCCAAAGGTATTGCCCAGAGGGTCCAGCTCACATTCCGGCACCGGAATTCCCAGAGGTCCCAACAGGCGGGGCCCCAGATACTCCATCAGGGAACAGCCGGCTTTCCGCTGTACCAGAATTCCCAGCAGATAGGGACCTGCATTGTTGTACTGGAAGCAGGTGCCCGGCTCATGGACCACCCTGGCCCCCAGTACATATTTTACCCAGTCCTTCTCCGTCATCTTCGGGCGCATGGCTCCCATAAGCATGGGGCTTTCAAACCCCATGGACATGGTAAGCAGATGGCGCAGTTTCATTTTTTTCAAATTCTCCGCCGGATGGTCCGGTGCATCCTCCCGGAAATGCTCCAGCACATAATCATCCAGGCAGAAGCGTCCCTCCTGGACAGCGAATCCTACTGCGGTGCTGGTGAAGCTTTTGGTCACGGAATACTGGTTCTGCCGTTCCTCCGGCCTGGCCTGGCAGTGTACCAGCTTTTCTCCGTCCTGATACACCACCATTCCACGAAATCCCAGATCCTTTACTGCTTCCTGAAATGCTGCAAGTTCTATTTGTTTCATGGTTTTCTCTCCTTTATTTTGTTATGGTTGGCATGGGACATTTTCCTGTCCCGTTGTATCCGGGCCGTTAAAACGGAATGATTCCGGTAACAACAGCAAACAGAAGCTGAAGGGTTGCCACCAGAACCGCCCATTTCAGGGAAAAGGCGATGTGGTCCTTCAGCTCCACATCTGCCAGGCCCAGTCCCATATAAGTAGCTGCGGTCATGGGCATAATATAAATGGTAGGTCCGTAGGTAATCAGGAACGCAGCTCCCACAGCCGCAGCCGGTATCCCATAGCCGGACACGATCTGGTTAATGATGGGCACAATACCGTAGGTCAGGGCATCTCCGTGAATAATCATGCTCAGGGGACTGTTCACAGCCGCAAACAGCACGTGGGAATGGGGTGCCATACTCTGGGGCATAAAGGAAAGCACCATCTGGGTCATGGCGTCCAGCATGGGACTTTTTCCCATGATGCCGATCAGGGCGCCGGAAGCCAGGGCGGTAAATGCCATGGTCAGTGCATCCGTGGCATGGGCCTTGACCCGGGCCTGCTGCTCCTTCTGGCTGGGATAATTAACCATAAGGCCTATTGCCAGCGCAATCATAAAGGTAATATGTGTGGGAATCTTCGTCAGGGTCAGTGCCAGTACCACCAGAACGATCAGGGCAATGTTGAACCAGAACAGCTTCGGACGTGCACAATCCTGGTCCCTGCCGGCCTGGACACCGGCTTCTGTCATGACTGGGGCTCCTGCCGCCAGACCTGCCCCCCGCTTCTTTTCCACCTTGGCAAAAAATACACACAGAACCAGAATCGCAGCCACACCGAACAGCTGGGCCGGAATGCAGTATTTCCAGATGTCATTGGGCGCCACCTCCAGGGCTGCCGCGGTCCGTCCGCAGGGACCGCCCCAGGGCACGATATTCATGACACCCATGGTCAGGCAGGTGATACCCAGAAGCACCACGGTCCGCACATTCAGCTTCTTGTAGATGGGAAGCAGCGGCGGCAGGGTGATCAGCAGGGTGGTGGCCCCGGAGCCGTCCAGATGGCCGATGATGGCGATCAGTACCGTGGCAAACATCAGAAGAAGCAGGTTATTTCCTACATACCCTACAACGCTTCCCACAATCCGGTCAAATACCCCTGCGTCGGACATAATTCCGAAGAACAGGACCGCAAAGATAAACAGAATCGCCGTGGTAGCTACACTGCCCACCCCTTCTTTGATGTAATCTGCCATCTCTCCCGGTGTAAAGCCTACCAGAAATCCTACCAGAATCGGCAGGAGAATAAATACTACAGCCGGTGTGGTCTTCCCCTTTAGCAGAAGCGCCACCATAAGAATCATAAGTACAAACCCCATAATACCCAAAAAAGACATGTTCTTCTCCTCTCATTTTCTTTATATTTACTGATTTCCGCGGCAATCCTCATAGCTTTATTATAATGGCAGGAGATTCTAAAATCCAATGCCTGGAAGGTCCGGTTTTCATGTCTTTTTTGCATAGTAGGGGGAATTTTTAGACACTTTGACAATTCAGATGCAAAATGGTATACTACCTGGGAACATATTGAACCGCCAGAGAGCGGAGGAAAGGAGAAGAATATGAAGAAACACGTATCATTATTGCTGACCCTGACCCTGGCTGTAACGGCTGCCCTGGCCGGATGCTCCGGAAGGGACACCAGTTCCGGTTCCCAGGCACCTGGGGCAGCGGAAAGCACCACCGCAGCACCTTCCCCGGAAGCCGGCAGTACGGACGGGACAGAATCCGCGTCCCAGGAGCCCGCGGATTCCCCTGATAGTCCCGGGAATGCAGGACCGGTCATCCGGATAGGCTCCTTAAAAGGCCCCACCTCCATGGGACTGGTCCATCTGATGGACCTTAACGAAAAGGGCGAGGCCGGAAACCGGTACGAATTTACCATGGCAGCGGCCGCCGATGAACTGACGGCCAAAATCGTGTCCGGGGATCTGGACATTGCCCTGGTTCCTGCCAATGTGTCCAGCGTGCTGTTCAACAAGACCAAAGGGGCTGTGTCTGTCATTGACATCAACACCCTGGGGGTGCTGGATATTGTGGCATCCGATGCTTCCATCCAGAGTATGGAGGATTTAAAAGGGCGTACCATCTACCTGACCGGCAAAGGCACCACACCGGACTATGTGCTCCGCTATCTGCTGGCAGCCAGCGGACTGACGGAGCAGGATGTGAAGCTGGAGTACAAATCCGAGGCCACGGAGGTAGCCGCCCTTCTCAAGGAACAGCCTGACGCCATTGGCCTGCTGCCCCAGCCCTTTGTCACTGCCGCCTGCATGCAGAATGAAAACTTAAAGATCGTTCTGGACCTGACCACGGAATGGGACAATGCCAACCGGAAAAACGGCAGCGAAAGCCGTCTGGTCACCGGTGTCACCATTGTGCGCAATGAATTTCTGGAGGAAAACCCGGAGGCTGTTTCCCTCTTCCTGGATGAGCATCTGATATCCGCAGACTTTGCCGAGGCCCATGCAAAGGAGGCGTCCCTTCTGGTCGCAGAGCTGGGCATCATTGAGAAGGCCCCTGTTGCCGAGAAGGCCATTCCCTACTGCAACCTGGTCAGCATCACCGGTGCCTACATGCAGACCTGCCTGGAAGGATACCTTCAGGTTCTGTATGACCAGAATCCTGCTTCTGTAGGAGGCGCCATGCCTACGGAAGACTTCTATTTTATACCATAAACACAAGGCGTCCCTCCGGACGCACCCAGACCTGACCGGTACAAAGGAGCCGCCATGTCCCGTAAGTTTCCCATCCGCAAATGTATGATCATTGTTTTCTGGCTTCTGGTCTGGCAGACTGCCGCCACAGGCATCTCCAATGACATTCTGCTTGTGGGACCCCGGGATGTGGTGGGCTCCCTTTTTTCCCTGGTGCCTGCGCCGGATTTCTGGATGGCTGTAGGGGCATCCTTTGGCAGAATCTGCGCCGGATTTCTCATGGCCTTTGGCCTGGGGCTGGCCCTGGGTTGTCTGGCCTTTCTTGTTCCCCTGGTCCGGGAGCTTTTAGAGCCGGTGATGGTTCTGATGAAATCGGTTCCCGTAGCTTCCTTTGTGGTGCTGGCCCTGATCTGGACAGGGTCGGAGAATCTGTCGGTGCTGATTTCCTTTCTCATGGTGCTGCCCATTCTCTACACCCATACCGTAGCAGGCCTTGAAAGCACGGACCCCAGGCTTCTGGAGATGGCCCAGGTCTTCTCCGCCACTCCCTGGCGCAGGCTCTGGTCCATTTACCTTCCCTCCCTGTTTCCCCACATTGTAAGCAGCTGCAGAGTGGCCCTGGGCATGAGCTGGAAGTCCGGGGTGGCCGCGGAGGTCATCGGCATTCCCTCCCACTCCATTGGGGAGAATCTGTACATGGCCAAGATCTATCTGGACACCAGCGGCCTGTTTGCCTGGACCCTGGTGATCATTCTGGTCAGCTCCCTGTTTGAGAAGCTGTTTCTTGGGATGCTGGCCCTGGTCCGGAAATTACTGTGGCCCTGACTGGTCCTCCGGTCCTTCCGGACGTTCTCTTCCCTCCGGCGGCTCCGCACCTTCCGGACGTTCTCTTCTCTCCGGCGGCTCCGCACCTTCCGGACGTTCCATCCCTTCCGGGAGTTCACCCCTTCCTGGTCTTTCCATTCCTCCGTGACCGCCCATGCGGCGCCCTCCCGGGCCGGAAGATGGGGTCCCGCTGACGGTCTCAATTCCTTCCACCGTCATTTCCACCCTGGTTTCTCCCGCAGTCACATAATAAGCAGTTCCTTCCGTAAGCTCCGGCACGGAAATAATGGCGGCCTCGTAGGGTTTCTCCGGGGTGTAGCTTCCCAGAACCTTTCCCTCTGCATCCGTCAGCTCCATTGGCGTTCCGGCCTCCTGGGGTTCTTCCCAGTAGACCACCAGATAGTTCTGGGTGGATTCCTGGCCAAAGGTCTGCATCATACTGGAGGTCCCTGCGGCAAACACGGTTCCACCGGTCAGGGCCGCGTCCCCATTGTAATCCAGAATTCCGTTTCCTCCGTCTGAGGGTCCCGTCAGATAGAGGGTTCCCCCTTCTATGTACAGATTGCCGTTGGAGTCAATCCCGTCTGCCCTGGCATTGAGATGAACTTCCCCGCCTGCAATCCGGGTGTATACCCCTTCCTGATTCTGCATTTTCTCACGCTCCGTGTCCACGGCTGCCGCGGAATTGATTCCGTCGTCTTCTGCCTCCCCATAAATGACACCCCCAAGAATGTCCACCGTCTTCCCGGCCAGGGCCTCCTGGGAGCGGGTGATCCGAATCTGCCCGTCCCGGATGATCAGGGCGGTCTCTGCCTGAATTCCGTCATCATCCGCGGCAATGGTGATGGTACCGCCGTCAATCCAGATAAAGCCTGCCTGGTCATCCGCATCCTGGCTGGATTTGATCCCGTCCTTACCGGCCTGGATATCCAGATCCCCGCCCAGAATCACCACGGACTCCTTCCCCTTCAGCCCGTCATCTGCGGACCGGATGCGGACGGTTCCGGAAACCACCATCAGATGCTCCTTGCTGCGGATGCCGCACTGGTAGTTGCCTGCCACCTCCAGGGTCCCGGTTCCGTTGATGGTCAGATCCCCCTTGAAGAACAGGGGCGCATCCGGCTCATCCTCGCCGGCTTGTGCATACTGGTATGGGGTCTGGTCCTGGACCACATTACGGCTTCCTTCTGCCAGGGTCAGAATGGTCTTTCCCTTGTCCTTACGGTAAATGGGTGCCGTGGTCTGGCTGGTCAGATTTACCCCGTCCAGTACCAGGTGGACCGTATTCTGGTCTGCGTCAATACAGATCTGTCCGTCCGACAATGTCCCTGACACCACATAGGTTCCGCCTTTCTGGATGGTCACCGTACTGCCGCTGGCCCAGGTTCCGCTGCCGGTTACCTGGATGCCGGTGTCGTCGATCTGAATCTGGACGGCGGTTTCCGTATAATCTGCATCCAGATCCTCTGCCTCAACCGTAATGCTGCGCCGGACACCTCCCGCCAGATCCGCGGTAATGGTCCCGGTCTGGATTTCCCCGGAATCTTTTCCTCCGGTATCATGACCAGTTCCGGCTGTCTGGTCCTTTGGGCCGGAACCCGCCTGCCCCTGTCCGGTTCCCGGCTGTCCGTCCGGTTCTGCCGGATCGGACAAGGATTCCTGCCCGGCCTGGATCTGCTGTTCCTGCCGGGGCGCCTGCCCCTGGTCCGCGGCGCCGCAGCCGGTGACCGCCAGCATGGCAGTACCTAATGTAAATATAAGAATGCTCCCTATCCGTTTATATCCCACTTTTGTTCCTCCATTTCTGTTTCCTGATTATCTGCTATAATTCCTCCCGGTCAGTGGGTATCCTCCCGCAGACCAGGCCCAGGTTGCCGTTGCGGCAGCGGATCTGGTCGAGAAATTCCTTCTCCGCCTCCATAGCCTTCAAAGTCACATGGTACTGAAGCTCATAGAGACTTCCCATATTGACGGTGCGCACCCGTACCAGCTCTGCCTTGTCCGTGTATTGCCGGAACAGATCATCAAAGATCCCCGGATAATCCAGATTCTCCGGGATCGTCACCTTCAATTCCCGCTTTGCCAGGGCTCCTTTGTCCGGTAACCGGAGCACAATTACGGTAACCAGGCCCACCACTGCGGTCATCACGGCCGCTGCCCCCACATACCCCATGCCCGTGGCCAGACCGGCTGCCATGGCTGCGAAGATGCTGGTGATCTCCCTTGCGTTCCCCGGTGCAGAACGGAAGCGGACCAGACTGAAAGCCCCCATTACCGCCACACCGGTTCCCAGATTTCCATTAACCATCATAATCACCATCTGAACCACCGCCGGAAGGGATACCAGAGTAATCAGGAAATTCCGGGAGACCTGGTTCATATACCCGTGAATCCAGGCCAGGGCTGCCCCCAGGGCCAGAGATACGGCCATACAGACCAGAAATTCCTCCACCGACACACTGGCAGCGATTCCTTTGTCCAGAATACTGTTAAGCACAGATTTTCCCTCCTTCTTCCAGCTCTTTTCCTGCCAGGAATTCCCGGTACCAGGTTCCGTATTTTGAGTAGGATACCGGGTAAATCTCCAGCTCCGACAGCGTCTGGCTCATCCAGAGAGGCATGGCTCCCGGAATCTTCACCTCCATAAGGAATTCCCGCTTTCCCAGCAAAGGCGTGCCAAAGGTTCCCTGATCCAGCTCCAGACCATAATCCCTGGCCCGGATGTTCATATCAAAGGTTATCCGCAGCTCCGGGTCCTCCTTGCCCGAAAAGGCGATCCGTTCATAGGCCAGATACACGACAGGCCGTACCTGGTGGAACCGGATGGCATAGTCAATCTCCTTTAGAATCTGGCTGGACTGGCCGGACCCGGCCTCCCGGCAAGTGTCCCCTGCCCCGGCCGGAAGTATCCCGCCTGCCAGGGAAAGCCTGGCCTCTACACCGGATGCAGCCGGCTGCAGCGGAACCGGGGGCATACCGCATGCCAGGGAAAGATACCGCCTGGCATCTGCCAGGGTCATGGCAACCCGGCGCTTGTAGACCACCCCGTCATATTTTTTCTTAAGCTCCAGGAATACCTGGTCCCCCGGCCCTGGCACCCCATAGCTGCGCAGACGGATCTTCTCCTTGTAGGCCGGCTTCTCCAGGGACCTGCGGATCAGGCTAAAATCCCCGGAATCAAAATAAAGATTGCAGATGCTGTGTTTTCCGTACTGGTCCGGCCGGAGCCTGGTAATGGTCCGGCTGATCAGGGCATGGTACTGATCTAAAGAAAGCAGGTACTTTTTCTCATACCGTTTGAATACTGTCTGGTTCATCTTGTCTTCCTCCTGGGTTCTGATGGCTTTACTATACATGGGAAATGTGTTTGGGATTTGTTGGAAATGTGAAAGAAATGTGACGAGGCCCTATGCGAAAAAAATGTAAATTTTTTTATTTTCTGCTTGCATTTTCCTTCAGAAAGTGGTAATATATAGGAGTTCGCTTCGAGGCGTGGCTCAGTTTGGTAGAGCGCTGCGTTCGGGACGCAGAGGCCGCAAGTTCGAATCTTGTCGCCTCGATTCTGGCCTCGTGGTCAAGCGGCTAAGACGACGCCCTCTCACGGCGTAAACCCGGGTTCGATTCCCGGCGAGGTCATTGGATGCTTTGGATGAATGTCCAAAGCATTTTATTGCCTTAGTGCAGGAAAATTCCTCCAGAAGGTTCTTATGCTTCCGTAGCGCAGTTGGTAGCGCAACGCATTCGTAATGCGTGGGTCGCCGGTTCGAGTCCGGCCGGGAGCTTGCATTCAGCCAGTGTAAAGTGCGTATCCCCAGCGGATACGCACTTTTTTTGTTGGCTCTGTTTGACATTCTGCCGGCCATAGTATATAGTTGTATATACTATTTTTGGTGAACATCCCTGTATCCACCGGCTCGGTAAACGGAATTCAGGGAATTATCGATTACTGACCAGGAGGAACCTGCCCATGAACCAGCCCGTCACCCTGCCCCAGATGCTTGACGCCAGAGAGCGCCGCGCGGTCCGGCAGCAGAAGCTTCTTGACCAGTACCAGGCGGTCCTGGTCTGCTTCACCATGAATATCGCCGGCCCTGTAAAAAACAGCCCCCTGATCCGGGAGGGCTTTTCTTTGGGAAACCGCTGGCTTAAGGAGCGTCTGCGCTCCATGAATATCCCCTGTCTCCACTATGAAGAGTGGAATGAGCCTACGGGAAATGAAGCCTACTATGTGATTGACCGCCCTGCCCGGCTGGTCAAAGGGGTCACCACGGCCATTGAAGACGAATCCCCTCTGGGAAGGCTGTTTGATATGGATGTTCTTGCCCCCGGCGGGGAGAAATCCGACCGCCAGGATCTGGGCCTTGCCCCCCGCCGCTGCCTGATCTGCGGCGGTCCGGCCAAAGTATGTGCCCGCAGCCGGACCCATTCTGTGGAGGAACTGGAAGAGCGGACCTGCCAGATCCTTAAGGAGGCCCTGGAAGATGCAGATGCCGCAGATGCGGCCAGACTGGCCTGCCGGGCCCTGCTCTACGAGGTGGCCACCACCCCCAAGCCCGGGCTGGTAGACTGTGCGAACAACGGCAGCCACCGGGACATGGATCTCTTCACCTTCTTTGACAGTGCCAGCGCTCTGTGGCCCTATTTTGCATCCTGTACCCGGACCGGGAGGCAGACGGCTGCCTTAAAGGCCCCGGAGACCTTCCGGGCCCTGCGGCCTGCCGGAAGAAAAGCCGAGGCGGACATGCTGGCTGCCACCAAAGGAGTCAACACCCACAAGGGGGCTATCTTCTCCATGGGCATTCTCTGTGCTGCCCTGGGACGGCTTCCCCGGAACCGGTGGCAGGAGCCGGACGCCATTCTGGCAGAATGCAGGGCCATGACAGAGGGCCTGACAGCTTCGGATTTTGCCGGACTTACCAGGGAGAACGCTGCCACCGTAGGGCAGAAGCTGTATCTGGAATACCAAATCAGCGGGGTCCGGGGCCAGATGGAGGCCGGACTTCCGGCTGTCCGGGAAGCGGGGCTTCCCACCCTGCGGGCCGGACTTGCCCAGGGTCTCTCCCTAAATGATGCCGGCTGCGGCGCCCTTCTGGCCCTGATGACTGCCACTGTGGATACCTGCCTGGTGGCCAGAAGCAGCCTGCTTACCCAGCAGGAAACCTGCGCCAGAGTCAGGAATCTGCTGGAAGAGACTTCTTTCCCGGACCGGGAAGCCCTCCAGGCCTTAGACCAGGCCTTTATAGAACAGAACCTGTCCCCGGGAGGAAGCGCTGACCTGCTGGCGGTCTGCTATCTGCTGTATTTTCTGGAAACCGGGCTTTGACGGATTTCCTATACATCCCGGATGCAGTCTGCAAAAACCTTCGGGATTAAGAGTGCCCAAACCGGTCAATACTTTTCATGAGGTGATCAATCATGGGAAAACGGAAGCCGGAACATATCGGCATTATCCCGGACGGCAACCGCCGCTGGGCAGAAGCAAGAGGAATGAAGAAGCAGGAGGGGTATGCCTATGGCCTGGCTCCTGGCATGAGACTTCTGAAACTGGCCAAATCCCGGGGAATCCGGGAGATAACCTATTACGGATTTACCATGGACAACTGTAAGCGTCCCCCGGAGCAGTACCAGGCCTTCCGGGCTGCCTGCGTGGAGGCCGTGGACATGCTGACCCGGGAAGGGGCAGACCTTCTGGTCATCGGTGACAGCAGCTCCCCCTGCTTTCCCCGGGAGCTGTGCCGCTACACACAGCGGACCCCGGTCCATGGCGGCGGAATCCTGGTGAATTTCCTGGTAAACTACGGGTGGAAATGGGATCTGTCCCATATCCGCCAGGACGGCTATCCCCACTCCCGGGACATTTCCCGGATCGACCTGGTGATCCGGTGGGGCGGCATGCGCAGGCTGTCCGGCTTTCTGCCGATCCAGTCTGTGTACGCGGACTTCTATGTGGCTGACCGTCTGTGGCCGGACTATGAGGACCAGGACTTTCTGGATGCCCTGGCCTGGTACCAGAAGCAGGATGTAACACTGGGCGGGTAAGGCAGCGGGCGGCAGTCCTGCCTTGCGGAAATTCCAGTGAATCAGGAACCGGCTGCCGTCACACCCAGCCCTGCCTACAGGCTGGCCGTGACGGCAGCCGGTTCTTCCTGTCCGTCCGTGATACGGGTTCTACCTTCTTCTCCCCTTCCGCCAAAGCCATACCCCGGCCAGTATGGCCGCTGCCGGCAGAATCCTTCATTTTCCTTTCAGTACATCCACCACCGGTTTCAGCACCTTGTAATACCGGTTCTGCTCTTCGGTCTTCCAGCCAAAATGCTTTTCAAAATCCGCCCGGATTGCCTTCTTGTTCTTCCGGCTGTGGGCATCCACCAGTCTGTAGGCTTCCGCCGCCTTGGCCGCATCCAGGTGATGATACCGGTAAAGCAGGGCAATGAGATAGACATTTCTCTCCTGGGCATTGGGCAGCAGATACCGGGAAAGCTCGTCCCTCCAGTCCGCGTCCTTCTTCAGCTTCCGGTAATACTCCAGTCCTGCGTCCTGGCCCAGCAGCGACACCAGCACCGTATACCAGCTTCCCAGGTCAGACACGGGAATGGACCTGGCAATCTCCGTGATAATCTGCTGGTCGGTCATCTCCTCCGGCTCCGAAGGCTGTATGGTCCGCTCTTCTGTACACTCCTGGGCCTGGACGCCTGACCGTCCTCTCCTGCGCCTCCGGCCGCGTCCTTCCAGCTCCTCCGGTGCCTTCATCTGGAGAATCCGGCCTTTTCCCGTTTCCTCTGCCGGCTGGAAGTTTGTATCCGGGGAAAAGCTGCTTTCTGCTTCCGCTGCTGCCCGGCGTCTACTCTGACGGGACCGGCGTTCCGGCGCGATTTCCTCCGGACGGGGCTGGAGGCCCAGGCCGCTTTCCTCCGGACAGGGCTGGCGGCCCGGAACCGTCACTTCCCGAATCCTTCCGGTGACGCTGCTTACGGAATCCTCATCCTCTGTCTGGTCCGGCTGCCCTGTCAGACTTCTTCCCGCCGATTCCACAGCTGCATGTCTCAGACGGCTTGTCCGGCTGCCCCGGGTTCTTCCCTCCTGCCCCTGCCTGGTCTGGCTGCTTCCGCCGGTCTCCTCCTGTCCATGCTTTCTTCCTTCCGTCTGCGCCGGCAGCAGTTCCTCCCCGGCCTCCTGTTTCTGCCACTGGCACCCTTTCCTCCGGGTGTCAAAGCCCACCCTGCCGATCTCTACGCCCCGCTGCTCCCAGAAATCAATGACATTCTGGTAGTCCAGATCATTGGAACAGATGGCATA
>CAJTOV010000028.1 GCA_910577765.1 uncultured Lachnospiraceae bacterium | reverse complement strand
AGCGAGCTTGCGACACCCTTTTTCATGGGATTTGCCGCCTGGCTGAACTGTTACAATAAAGTTGCAATGGATATCTTCCGGGTGCTATACTAAAGAAAATACTTTAAAAAAGCTGAAAGAGGCATACTATGGACCAGAAACGGACAACCAATATGGAAGTAAAGCGGAACAACCGGAACCGTATTTTCCGGTATATCCGCAGGCACGATACCGTGTCAAACCCGGATATTTCCTACGAACTGAAAATGAGTCTGCCCACAGTGACCCAGATCACCAGGGAGCTGATTGAAAGAGGGCTGGTGGAGGAGCAGGGAGAGCTTCAGTCCACAGGGGGACGCAGGGCCAAAGCCCTGGCCGTGTCAGCCAATGCCCGGCAGGCCGTAGGACTGGACATCACCAGAAACCATATCAGCCTGGTGCTTGTGAACCTGACCGGGGAGATTCTGCAATACCAGCGGATTTTCCTGCCCTACCCGGCCGGAAATGGGGAACCGGACGGAGCTGGCGGGAATCTGCCCAACGGTTTCGAAGCATATTACCAGGACATAGCCGGGAAGCTGGAAGCATTTCTGGACACCTGCGGTGCGGACCGGGAGAAGATTCTGGGACTGGGTATCTCCTTTCCCGGGATCATAGACCTGGCCGGAGAGCAGATTGCCGACTCCCATATCCTTGGCATCCGCGGCCTGCCCTTTGCCTGGGTGACCAGATTCTTCCCCTATCCCTGCCAGTTCCTTAACGACGCCAATGCAGGCGCCTATGCGGAGGGCATCCAGCCAGGCGGGATGAACCGGTTTTTCTATCTGTCCCTGAGCAATTCTGTGGGAGGCGCCGTGTTCAGCGACGGCCGGCTGGAACAGGGGAAACATTTCCGGTGCGGCGAAGTGGGGCACATGACGGTGATACCAGACGGGGAGGCCTGCTACTGCGGGAAGCTGGGATGCCTGGACGCGTACTGCGCTGCCAGCCGTCTGTCTGACCGGGCCGGCGGGAAGCTGGACGGGTTTTTTGCCAGCCTGGACCAGGGAGACCAGGAAGCAGCCGCAGTCTGGGACAGGTACACCACCTGTCTGGCCATAGCCGTCAACAATATCCACATGATCCTGGACTGCGACATGGTTCTGGGAGGCTATGTAGGCAGTTATCTGGAACACCACATCCAGGACATCCGGGATAAGGTGTCAGCCAGAAATACCTTTGGGGAAGACTCCGGGTTCGTAAAAGCCTGCCGGTATAAGACCGAGGCAGCAGCTCTGGGGGCTGCCCTGAAAATCATGGAATCCTTTGCAGAGCAGGTGTAGGAGAAACAAAAGGAAAAAAGATAATAGGGTTCTATAAGATAGCAGAGTTCCATAAGATAGCAGAGTTCTGCAATACAGAGCTGCGGTCCGGCGGATCGCAGCTCTATGGCATTCGTTCAGCCGGGGCGTTTTCTCGCCCTCCGAAATCAGCAATTTCACCAAAAAATCCCAACCAATTTTGAACATAACGACGAAAACAAGAAAATAATCCATTCCCATATTGACAAAAATGCCTTCTGGATATAAAGTAAATAACATAATAAAACTATTTAATTAAGTATCTAATTAAACGATGGAATGACACGCAGGTCAATCCGCAGAAGCAGGAGCCACCCGCAAAAGCAGGCCCTCCCGGAAAAGGCCTGTAGATGCATTCCGCAAAAAAAGGAGGATTTTGTCATGGAAGGAAAGATGAAGGTAGCAGTGATGCTTGGGACCGGCCAGATGGGGTTTGAGGAGCGGGACATTCCCAAAGCAAAGGACAATGAGGTGCTGGTAAAGCTGGAGTATGTGGGAATCTGCGGCAGCGATCTCCACTACTATGAGACCGGAGCCATCGGGGACTACGTAGTGAAGCCGCCCTTTGTCCTGGGTCATGAGCCAGGCGGCACAGTAGTGGAGGTTGGAAAGAACGTGAAGCATTTAAAGGCAGGGGACCGGGTGGCCCTGGAACCAGGCAAAACCTGCGGGCACTGTGAATTCTGCAGGACGGGCCGCTACAATCTGTGCCCGGATGTGGTGTTCTTCGCCACACCGCCGGTGGACGGGGTGTTCCAGGAGTATGTGGCCCATGAGGCGGATCTGTGCTTTAAGCTGCCGGACAATGTGGATACCATGGAAGGCGCCCTGATCGAGCCTCTGGCCGTAGGCTTCCACGCGGCCATACAGGGCGGGGCCCAGGCAGGCCAGACTGCCGTGGTCATGGGTGCAGGCTGCATCGGCCTGGTGACCATGATGGCCCTGAAAGCCATGGGTGTTTCCCGGGTATATGTGGTGGATATTATGGAGAAGCGGCTGGCAAAAGCCCTGGAGCTGGGGGCAGACGGAGTGATCAACGGCAGCCGGACCGATGCGGTGGAGGAAGTGCGCAGGCTTACCGGAGGCAAAGGCTGTGACCTGGCCGTGGAGACTGCCGGGACCCAGACCACCACGGTCCAGACCATCCACATGACAAAAAAGGGCGCCACAGTGGTCCTGGTAGGCTACAGCCGGACCGGGGAGATGACCCTGCCCATGAGCCTAGCCCTGGACAAAGAGCTGACCTTTAAGACCGTATTCCGTTACCGTCACATTTACCCCATGGCCGTTGACGCGGTGGCAGCAGGCAAGGTGAACCTGAAAGGCATTGTCACCGACGTGTTTGACCTGGACGACGCCCAGAAAGCCATGGACTACAGCGTGAACAACAAGGCAGATATTGTCAAGGCGGTTATCCGTATCTGAACTGTTATGAAAAAATGAGGAAGGGATTTCAGAAGGAGGGTTACATCATGGCAGAGCACAGCAGCACGGATGTAAAGGTGCCGTTGATCAGTAAGATTGCTTACGGAATGGGGGATGTAGGCTGCAATTTCAGTTGGATGTTTGTAGGGAATTTCCTGATGATATTTTACACGGACGTATTCGGAATCAGTATGGGGGCTGTGGCCGCACTGATGCTTTTCTCCCGGTTCTGGGACGCGGTCAATGACCCGGTGATCGGCGGGCTCACCGACAAGACCCACTCCCGGTGGGGCAGATACCGTCCCTGGCTGCTGATTGCGGCCCCCCTGACTGCCCTGGTGCTGGTCCTGACCTTCTGGGCCCATCCGGACTGGCCGTCTACTACCAAGATTGTCTACATGGCAGTCACCTACTGCATTCTGGTGCTGGGCTACACCTGCGTCAACATTCCCTACGGCACCCTGTGCGGCGCCATGACCCAGAATATTGAGGAGCGGGCACAGATCAACACCTTCCGTTCCGTCAGCGCCATGATTGCCATCGGCATCATCAATATTGTGACCGTTCCCCTGATCGCGGCCCTGGGAGGCGGCAATGACCGGAAAGGCTATCTGCTGGTTGCCATAGTATACGGGTGCATTTTCGCGGCCTGCCATATCTTCTGCTTTGCCAGGACCCGGGAGGTGGTGGAGATCCCGGAGAAGGAGAAGACCTCCCTGAAGGTCCAGCTAACCTCCGTGGCCAGGAACCGGCCCTACATGATTGCCGTGGCCGGCCAGTTCCTGTTCGGTGTCACTTTATATGGAAGAAATGCAGACGCACTTTACTATTTTACCTATGTGGAGGGGAACAACGCCTTGTTCAGCACCTACTCCCTGTGCATCATCATTCCCTCCATCATCGGGGCAGCCTGCTTCCCGGCGGTATTCCGGGCCACTGGCAACAAGGGAAGGGCCGCCTCCATCTTCGCCCTGCTGACAGGAATCAGTATGTTCTCCATGTACTTTTTCACGGTGGGAGAGACACCGGTGCCCTTTTACCTGTTCTCCTGCCTGGCCCAGTTCTTCTTCTCCGGGTTCAATACGGCCATCTATGCCATTGTACCGGACTGCGTGGAATACGGCGAGTGGAAGACCGGCCTGAGAAATGACGGCTTCCAGTACGCTTTCATCTCCCTGGGCAACAAGGCAGGGATGGCCATCGGAACCTCGGTTCTGGCAGGGGTGCTGGGAGCCCTGGGCTATGTGGCCAATCAGCAGCAGAACCCGGCTGCGCTGGCTGTGATCAAACACTCCTTCACCACGGTCCCCGGGGTGCTGTGGATTGTGACGGCAGTGGTCCTTTACTTCTACCGGCTGAATAAGAAGGCTTACAATCAGATAGTCAGGGAGATTCAGGGGCGGAAAGGGTAATTATCTGTCAAAACGGAACCTGGAAAACAGGTAAATGGGAACCGTCAGCACCTTGTCCGCCTGCCCGCCCAGGGTATTGCCTTTCAGCATCACCAGATAATCAATTTTCTGGTCGCCCAGGGCCTTCTGGCCGGTAGCAGCCTGACCCTTTCCGCTTTTTACTTCGATTCCGTAACAGCATTCATGCCCCAGGAGACTTTTGGCGAAAAAATCGATTTCCCCACCCTTGTAGGTGGCAAAGGCCGGAGTCTCAAGGGCCAGATGCTCCAGCCGTTCCATCCTGCGGCGAAGCTCCAGGAAAACGAAATTTTCCTGGAGAATTCCGTCTATGGCTGCCTTGTCTGCACCGGCCTTCTGGAGAAAGTACCGGGTCAGCCCCAGATCCGTAAAGAAGCAGCGGCTTCTGGCCTTGAACTCCAGAATCCGGCATTCCGTGATCTTTCCGGCAAAATCCAGAATACCCGCGCTTTGCAGCCAGTTGATGGCGCGGTTGCAAACGGCTTTGGAAATATTGCTGTCATATTCATGAACCACCAGCTTCTGGAGGCTTTCACTGAAGCTGTCGGCATCCAGACCCCTTTTCTCCCTGGCAAGGAGCCTGGAAACACTGCAAAACAGATTATCATACACAGCCACATCCAGGATATCCTGAAAATACCGGACCGATTCCGCACAGAACAGCCGAATCACGTCCTCCAGTGTTTCCCTGGCCTTCTGGAGCGACCCGGTCTCCAGATAGCGGGTGACCACAGCCGGATAGCCCCCGGTCTGGCAGTAGAGACCGTAAAGCTCTTTCAGCCGCTCATAGGCTGCCGGTGCCGATGTTCCATATAATCCGGTCTGGAGAAAAAGCTCCCCTTCCCCAAAGGCATCCGCGAATTCCTCAAAGGTCAGGGTCTCAATCCGCAGGGAAGTCAGATCACCGGCAGACAGCTTGAATTCCGGGTTCAGAATTCTCCCCAGATAGCTTCCGGTCACAATAAAGCGGCATTGAAAGGACCGGGTAAATTCCCGGACCAGATTATAGATCCGGGGGGATTCCTGGATCTCATCGATGATAACCACGGTGTCCGGATCATCTATAAAGGTGTTATCATATAGAAGAAACGCGGTGTGAAGCGGCTTTTGCGGCCGGTCCTGGCCAGGCTCCCACCGGGTGGCCTGGTCCAGGCAGGCCAGAAATTCGTTCCCGCTGTTCTCCAGCATATTGATGTATAGTTTCCGGGCGAACTGTTCATCCGCAAATTTATTGATAATAAAGGTCTTTCCCGCCTGCCTTGTCCCCGATACCTCCAGAGTCAGGCGGTTCTGCTGTTTCCAGTCCAGTAAATTCTTATAAACGTTTCGTTTCAGATACATGCCGGTGACCTCCCTGGGTGATTTCGGAAGCAGAAGCATGCTTCCCATAAGCTCTATTATATCAGACAGGCAGTGGGGAGGGAAAGGTGTAATTTTCTTTTCCCTTGAAAAACTGGAAGTTTTATGTATAATACTATCAGAAGCATGTTTTAAAATTTCCAATATTCCATAGAAAGCCAAGGAGTTCACATGATCAGTGCAAACAACGTTACATTGAGGGTAGGCAAGAAAGCCTTGTTTGAAGATGTCAATATCAAATTTACCGAAGGCAACTGCTACGGCATGATCGGTGCCAACGGCGCCGGCAAGTCCACGTTTCTTAAGATTCTGTCCGGCCAGTTAGAGCCCACCACAGGGGATGTGGTGATCACTCCGGGCCAGCGGCTGTCCTTTTTGCAGCAGGACCATTTTAAATACGATGAATACCAGGTACTGGACACGGTCATTATGGGCAACCAGCATCTGTACGACGTGATGAAGGAGAAGGATGCCATCTATATGAAGGAAGACTTCAGCGATGCCGACGGCATCCGGGCCGCGGACCTGGAAGCGGAATTCGCCGAGATGAACGGCTGGGAGGCCGAGTCCGACGCAGCCAACCTGCTTAACGGCCTGGGGGTGGACACCGAGTACCACTATTCCATGGTCAAGGACTTAACCGGCGCCCTGAAGGTGAAGGTGCTGCTGGCCCAGGCCTTGTTTGGCAACCCGGACATCCTGCTTCTGGATGAGCCTACCAACCACCTGGACCTGGACGCCATTGCCTGGCTGGAAGAGTTCCTGATCAACTTTGAGAACACGGTTATCGTGGTCTCCCATGACCGCTATTTCCTCAACAAAGTCTGCACCAGCATTGCGGATATTGACTACGGCAAGATCCAGTTATATGCCGGCAACTACGACTTCTGGTACGAGTCCAGCCAGCTGATGGTCAAGCAGATGAAGGAGGCCAACCGGAAGAAAGAGGAGAAGATCAAGGAGCTTCAGGAATTTATCCAGAGGTTCTCTGCCAATGCCTCCAAGTCCAAGCAGGCCACTTCCCGTAAGCGTGCCCTGGAGAAGATCCAGTTGGACGATATCAAGCCCTCCAGCCGCAAGTATCCTTACATTGACTTCCGCCCCTTCCGGGAGATCGGCAATGAGGTGCTGACCGTGGAGAACCTGTCCAAGACCATTGACGGGGAGAAGGTGCTGGACGGCCTGACCTTTACCCTGAACCGAGAAGACAAGGTGGCCCTGGTAGGCCCCAACGAACACGCCAAGACCGTTCTTTTCAAGATCCTTTCCGGGGAAATGGAGCCGGACGAAGGGTCCTACAAGTGGGGTCTGACCACCACCCAGTCCTATTTTCCCAAGGACAATTCCGCGGAATTTGCCGGGGAGGACACCATCGTGGAATGGCTGACCCAGTATTCCCCGGAAAAGGACGTGACCTATGTCCGCGGCTTCCTGGGACGGATGCTCTTTGCCGGGGAGGACGGAGTCAAGAAAGTGCGGGTGCTGTCCGGCGGCGAGAAGGTCCGCTGCATGCTGTCCAAGCTGATGATCTCCGGCGCCAATGTGCTGATGCTGGATGAGCCTACAGACCACCTGGACATGGAATCCATCACCGCCCTGAACAACGGCCTGGTGAAATTCCCCGGAGTGCTGATCTTCTCCTCCCGTGACCACCAGATCGTCCAGACCACGGCCAACCGGATCATGGAAATCGTAGGCGGCAAGCTGATCGACAAGATTACCTCCTACGACGAGTACCTGGAGAACGACGAGATGGCAAGGAAACGTTTCGTATTCTCTACAACAGAGGCAGAGGAAAAGGACGACTAAAGGCCCTGCACACGGTGCGGGCTTCATGATACCACTGTCCTGGAAACCAATGAAAACGGGGCTGCCGCAAACATGGAATTTTGCGGCAGCCCCTTATGGATCAGACCAGATCAGACCAGCTCCAGTTCTTCAAAAGCCTTATAAAGGCCGTCTTCCGTCACCGGCGGACAGATCCGGTCTGCAATGTCCTTTAAGGCCTGGCTTCCGTTGGCCATGCAGACACCCAGCCCTGCTGTCTGGAGCATTTCCAGATCATTCATACTGTCACCAAAGGCAATGGTATCTTCCAGGGGGAAATCCAGGCTGGTACACAGCCGCTGCACTGCGGTGCCTTTGTTGAAGGCTTTGCTGACCAGCTCGCCGTTGACAATGCCGCAGGCGTCTGCCTCCTGGATGCAGAAATCAAATTCATCTTTCAGCAGGGCCATAGGCTCCTTAAGCCTGTCCAGGCCCCGGCTCATGAAGGCCATTCCATAGATGGCTTCCCCGTCGTATTCCGACATGGGCCGGATATCCAGTTCATGCTCAATCTGCTCCCGCCAGCGCAGCAGCTCGCTGTTGGCCCCGGAGTGGGCGTTTTCTGCCAGAAATTTCTTGAATCCTTCGTCCGTGTAGCTGTGCTGCCGCCCGCCGATGGTGCGGTAAATGCCGCTTTCCTGAAAGACCGTCAGCACCCGGTTCTGCTGCTGGGGGGTCATGGGATGGTCATAGACCACCTGGCCTCCGTATTCAATATAACCGCCGGAACAGCCTACCAGCCCGTCAAAGCCAAACCGCAGCAGAGGCGCCAGCATTCCATAATTCCGTCCGGTGCACAGCACCACCCTATGTCCGCCTGCCTGGGCCTGGCGGATGGCTTCCACTGCGGAAGCCGGGGGCTCATTCTTCCCAGGCTCTGTAAGTGTACCGTCAATGTCTAAAAAAATCAGTTTTTTTCCCATACTTATATCCTCCTGATGCCGGCCGGGTGCTCACGGAGCCCACATAAATGTACTCGTGTTCATTATACTGATTATAAGTAGAAAACAATCCCTTGTCAACCAGGGACCCCGTTTTTTCTGTTATGAACAAAAACCAGCCTGAAATATTGTATATAATGCCGATTTTTAAAGGTTTTAAGCAGGGGGGAATTGACAGACCTTACTTTTCTGTGCTATTCTTAACCCACAAATGAACGCGAGTACATTTAGATACATAACGGTTCAAAACAAAATCAAGGAGGGAGCTATGAGTTACGATTATGCAAGGATTGCAAAAGAAGTTATCCAGGCTGTGGGAGGTCCGGAGAATATCCGGTCAGCCACCCACTGTGCCACCCGCCTGCGTCTCATTGTGGCAGACCGTGCCAAGGCCGATGATGAGAAGGTAGGGGAGATTGAGGGGGTTAAGGGAACCTTTTTCACCGCAGGCCAGTACCAGATCATCTTCGGAACCGGACATGTGAACCGGGTCTATGAGCAGGTGGTCCGGCTGGGAATTGCCGAGACAACCGCCAGCGAGGCCAAGGAAGCCAAGATGGACGGCAAAAACCAGGTTCAGAAGGCCATCCGTACCTTTGGGGACGTGTTTGTCCCGGTAATTCCCGCCCTGGTGGCCACGGGTCTGTTCCTGGGTCTTAAGGGAGCCCTGCTGAACAATAATTTCCTGGCCCTGTTTGGCATGACCAACGCGGACATTCCCCAGTCGTTCCAGATTCTGGTGGAAGTGCTGTCCGGCACTACCTTTGCCTTTCTGCCGGCCATTGTCTGCTGGTCAACCTTCCGGGTATTCGGCGGTTCCCCGGTGCTGGGCCTGATTCTGGGCCTGATGCTGGTCAACGGAGCCCTGCCCAATGCCTATTCGGTGGCTGATCCCTCCAGCGGGGTGACACCTCTGATTCTGTTTGGTTTTGTTCCCATTGTAGGGTACCAGGGAAGTATTCTGCCTGCCTTTGTGGCCGGTGTCCTGGGCAGTAAGCTGGAGAAAAAGCTCCGGAAAACGGTTCCGGCTGTATTTGATTTCATGATCACGCCGTTTCTGGTGCTGCTGATCATGCTGGTTCTGTCCCTGCTGGTGATTGGGCCCCTGCTTCATGCCCTGGAGAATGTGCTGCTGGTGATTGTGGAGACGGCCCTGGGCCTGCCCTTTGGAATCGGCGGTCTGGTGGTAGGCTTCTTCTGGTCCATTATCACCTTGACCGGTGTCCACCATATCTTCAATATGCTGGAGATCAGCCTGCTGGCCAGCACCGGGTTCAATCCCTTTAATGCCATTTTGTGTATGTGCGGCTTTTCCTCAGCCGGTGTGTGCCTGGCCATCTCCATGAAGGCCAGAAAGAAGGAAATCCGCGCCATCGGTCCCAGCGCCACGGCATCTGCCCTGCTGGGAATCGGAGAGCCGGCCCTGTTCGGTGTGATCCTGCGCTATGGCCTGAAGCCGTTTCTCCTGAGCTGCTCCATCAACGGGGTAGCCGGTATGATCACCATGCTTCTGGGCATGAAGGGAACCGGCAACGGAATCACCACCATACCGGGGATGCTGCTGTACATCTACTCACCGTCCCAGATCATCATGTATGTGGTACTGGCGGTGGCAACCTTTGCGGCTGCATTTTCCCTTTGCTGGATCTTTGCCGTACCCCAGGAAGTTATGGAGGGGTAATGGCCGGCAGCGGCAAAACAGATGAAATTCAGAGGGGAGATCTGAACGGATAGATAAGAATGCTGGGGCTGTGAAAAGGGTCACGGTTTCCCGTGTATAAGGAACAGAATACCGCAGAAAACGGTTGTGTTCCGGCTCACGGGAGGGACCTTTTCACAGCCCCATTATTCTTGACGCCGGGGGCAAGATACGATAGAATAGGTAACAGTCCGGGGGGTATCTGGACGTTTACGGTTATAGGCGCGATGGTCCTGGCGCAGAGCTGCCGCGGGCCGCCATATTTTATTACGGCACAGAGGGAGGGAACAATATGGTCAGTATGCAGGATATTGCTGACAAGGCGGGGGTTTCCCGTGTCACGGTCTCCCGGGTCCTTTCCAATCATCCTTCCGTCAAGGCGGAGACCCGGAAAAAGGTGCTCTACTGGGTCAAGGCCCTGGACTATGAGCCCAATCTTATTGCCAGGAGCCTGGCAGGAAGCCGGACCAATCTGATCGGCCTGCTGGTGCCGGAGATTGCCTACCCTTTTTTCAGCGAGATCATTGAGGCCATTGAGAACCAGGCATTTTATGAAGGCTACAGTGTGATTATCTGCAACACCCGCCGCAGCCTGGAAAAGGAGAAAAACCTTCTGGGCCAGCTGCGCCAGCGGAAGGTGGACGGGGTGATTGCCGTGCCGGTGTCGCCGGAGCAGACAGGGGCTTACCGGAGGCTCCAGGTGCCGGCTGTGATGATCACCAAGCGGGTGGAAGGATTCAGCAGCGTGTATATTTCCCACTATGCCGGGGGACAGCAGATTGCCAGGCATTTTCTCAATGTGGGCTTTCGGCGGATCGGGTATATCGGCCCCACCAGGGACACCACATCTGCCCGCAAATATGCAGGCTTCCGGGACTATCTGGCTGCCAGCCGGACGGAGCTGACCGATGTAATCGAGTGTCCGGCACCGGAGAACATGAACGCCAGCCTGGTCCATAAGCAGGTCAAGGAATATGCGGCCAGCCGGGGGCTCAACAGCCAGGTGTACCTGGCCAATGACGATATTACGGCCTGCGAAGCCATTGCCGCTTTCCGGGAAGCAGGGTTTGATGTTCCCGGGGACATTGCCATTGCAGGCTTTGACAATTCCCTGCTGGCCAAGGAGATCAGCCCCAGGCTTACGGCCCTGGCCCAGCCCCTGGAGGAAATCGGGAAAAAGGCGGTGGAGGTCCTGATGGACCAGATTCACCATGGGGCAGATCCCCGGATGTATGAACTGGAGTCCCGGGTCATTGTCCGGGAATCCACCATGCAGTTTGCCCCGGACTCCGGGCAGAGGGAACCGGCGGTTATGCCTGCAAACAAGTAACAGCTGCGAACATTCACCCCCATTCTCCGCAAAGGACCGGGGAGGGAAAGCAAAAAGGAGACCTTATGAGCCTCATCACCATGGAACACCTGACAAAATCCTACACAGAACGCCTTCTTTTCGACGATACGGCTTTCAGCATCAGCGAAGGGGAGAAGGTGGGCCTCATCGGCATCAACGGCACCGGCAAATCCACCCTGCTGCGGATCGTGGCAGGCCTGGAAGAACCGGATGCAGGTTCCGTGGTCCGCAGGCGGAATCTGTACATCCGCTACCTGCCCCAGATCCCCGCTTATTTGGAAGGGGACAGTGTTCTGGACAGCATTGTCCGGGACAACCGGCAGGAGCCCCACTTTACGGGCCGGGAGGATATGGAGGCAGCGGCAAAGACCATTCTGACCCGGCTGGGCATCTGCGATTTTGACGCCCGGATGGAGACCCTGTCCGGAGGCCAGCGCAAGCGGGTGGCCCTGACCAGCGTGCTGCTGTCCACTGCGGATCTGCTGGTGCTGGACGAGCCTACCAACCATCTGGACAGTGCCATGGCGGACTGGCTGGAAGACTATCTGAAGCATTTCCGGGGGGCCCTTGTGATGGTGACCCATGACCGGTATTTCCTGGACAGCGTCACCGGCAGGATCGTGGAGCTGGATAAGGGGAAGCTGTACAGCTATCAGGAAAATTATGAGGGCTTTCTCCGGTTAAAGGCCGAGCGTCTGGACATGGCCGCTGCCTCGGAGCGGAAGCGCCAGTCCATTCTCAAGGTGGAGCTGGCCTGGATGCAGCGGGGGGCCAGGGCCCGGTCCACCAAGCAGAAGGCCCATATCCAGCGTTATGAGGCCCTGCGGGACCAGAAGGCCCCGGAGCTTGACAGGCAGGTGGAGCTGGAGTCTGTGTCCAGCCGTCTGGGACGGACCACCGTGGAGCTGGAAGGCCTTTGCAAGGCTTACGGGGACAAGGTGCTGGTGAAAGATTTCAGCTATATTTTTCTGAAAAATGACCGTGTAGGCATCATCGGCCCCAACGGCAGCGGCAAATCCACCCTGCTGAAAATGATTGCCGGATGGGCAGAACCGGATTCCGGCACCGTGGAGATGGGCCAGACCGTGAAGCTGGGCTATTTTTCCCAGGAAAACGAGGCCATGGACGAAAGCCTCAAGGTCATCGACTACATCCGCAATGTGGCGGAATATGTAAGGACCGGGGACGGCAGCATCAGCGCCTCCCAGATGCTGGAGCGGTTCCTTTTTCCGCCCAGCGTCCAGCACACGGTTATCGGGCGGCTGTCCGGCGGGGAGAAACGGCGGCTGTACCTTCTGCGGATTCTCATGGATGCCCCCAATGTGCTGCTTCTGGACGAGCCTACCAATGACCTGGATATCCAGACACTGACCATTCTGGAGGATTATCTGGATCATTTCCAGGGTATCGTAGTCACCGTGTCCCATGACCGGTACTTTCTGGACCGGATGGTCCGCCGGATCTTTGTTTTTGAGGGAAACGGGGCCGTGGTCCAGTATGAGGGCGGGTTCACCGACTACCAGGCAGCCTGGGCCCGGAAGCACCCGGAAGGTGCGGCTGGCGGGAGAAACGCAAGAGGCGGAAGCGGCGGAGGGGATGCCGGGAAGGCCGGAGCAGCCGGAGCCGGAAATGCCGGAGCCGGGAAGGCCGGGGCGGGAAGTGCCGGGGCGGGAAGTGCCGGGGCCGGCGGCTCCGGGAATCCGGATGCCGGGGAGCCTTCCTCTTCCGGCCGCACCCACCAGAAGAAGCTGAAATTCTCTTTCAAGGAACAGCGGGAATGGGACACCATTGAGGATGAGATCGCTGCTTTAGAGGACCGGATCAGCGAGCTGGACGCCCAGATCGAGGCTTCCGCCACGGTCTTCGGAAAGCTGAACCAGCTCATGGAAGAGAAGGCCGAGACCGAGGCAAGGCTGGAGGAGAAGATGGAACGGTGGATGTATCTGAATGAGCTGGCGGAGCGGATTGCGGGGGAGAAAGGCTGATAGCGGCTTTACACGGCTCCCGGATTGCATTATAATATTGATAGTATCCATGGTCCAGGCAAAAGCAGGAGGGAGTGAAGGCAATGTCTGATAGAGAGATGATACAGAAAAATGTAGAGGAATTCGGCAGAATCCAGCGTTATATGAGAATGGTGGATAAAGAGTCTGAAGTGTACATGGAGATGAAGGAACGGTACATTGAATTGAAAGTCATTCTTACCTCATCCGGTGTCAATGTGACGGAACTTGACCGGATTAAAGAATAAGCTGAGAGAGCCGGTAAGTAACCATTCCGGTACCCCCTGAACGGTTATTTATCATCAACTATATTTTTAAAAATTCCTGTTGTTCTTTTACAAGAATGGCAGGGATTTTTTGTATTGAAGCGTATTTCACAATGAATTCTGTCGGAGTTGAATAAATATGCAGAACATACGATAAATTCTGTATAAATAGGAATATAGATAAAAAAGTGTACAAAATTTTGGATAGAAAAGGTGTTTTTTCTGACAAAATCACTTGAAACAATAATAAAGGAATGCAGATGTATACTGCCATTGTGGAGCAGGGGGTGGAAGCCAGAATGTGCTGCTTTAAAGGGGAGAACCATGACCTGAGCCGTACCGGCAAACCGCTCCACAGGGAGAAGCGTCTCCAGGAGATTACCGGCTGGATGGACCGGTATACAGGGCCTGGGGTTGACAAACGGGAAAATACAAATATAATAGACTCATAATACACCAACTCATGATTCGGCTGCAGGAAGTGCCAGTCCCGGCTTCCTACAGCCGGATTTACAGTGCCAAAAAGCATGCGCCTTTTACGGGAATCAGAAGCACGATTCCCATAACCTGTGCTATTGGCAGAAAGGAACCTGTGCACCGGTCTACCACAGCTATGGGGATGCGCTGGATGGGATCACGGCCATAGCAGGAAAACAGCGCCTGGTATTTGTGATCGATGAATATCCCTATCTGGCAAAGGCGGAGAAATCCATATCCTCCAGGCTCCAGCATATCATTGATCATGCATGGCAGGAGGGACAGCTTTATCTGATCCTGTGCGGCTCGTCCATGAGCTTTATGGAATACCAGGTACTGGGATATGAAAGTCCCTTGTATGGCCGCCGTACCGCACAGATCAAGGTGCAGGCGCTGACCTACCGGGAGACAGCCTTGTTTCACCCGGAGCTGTCTCGCCAGGATCAGGCGCTGCTGTACGGTATTACCGGAGGTATCCCTCATTATATTAATAAACTGGAAGTGGAAAATGATCTGGACGAGGCGATTCTGGAGAACCTGTTCAATACCTCCAGCTACTTATTTGAGGAGCCGGAGAACCTTCTTAAGCAGGAATTGCGGGAGCCGGCTATATACAATTCTATCATTTCCGTGGTAGCAGGCGGCGCCAGCCGCTCCAACGAGATCTCCACAAAGGCAGGACTGGAATCCGGAGTCTGTGCGAAATATCTTCGGGTTCTTCTGGATCTGGGGATTCTGAAAAAGGAAACCCCGGTCATGGAAAAGTCCGGACGGAAAACGATCTACCTGATCGGGTCATGTAAATACAGAAATGAAAAAATCGGCACAGAGGAGCTGGAACTGCTCCGCAGGTATGCGGCTGTTTTCCGGAGGGACGGCAGATTCCGCTATTATATTTTTTCAAAAGGCGGATTTACAACAGCGCTGCTGGAGATGGAAAAGCAGGGGGAAGTCACATTGCTGACACTGGAAGATATTTATAAAAATATCTGAAACAGTTCACGGGACGGGGAAAACTGGACGAAAACAGACGTCAAGCTGGCTTGTAAGACTGTTTTTGTCCAGTTTTCCACATCGGGCGGACGCCAGATGCTTCTTGGCCGGCATAGCCGGACAAGAAGATGCCCCCCCCGTGAACAGTAACGAAACGAAAGTTTTTTCAAAAAAATCGAAAGAAAATTCTTGACTTCACCGCATTAACTTGCTATAATTCTTAACAACGTCAAGAGCAAAGGGGCTCCTGCTGAAAACAGCGGGGGCTCTTTACCTTTTTGCCAGGTATACCCCAAAGGAGGACTATAGAAATGTCTTATGTTGATGAAATTTACGCAAAAGTTGTAGAGCAGAATCCCGGTGAGCCGGAGTTCCACCAGGCGGTCAAGGAAGTGCTGGATTCCTTAAAGCTGGTCATTGATGCCAATGAGGAGAAGTACCGTAAGGCCGGTATTCTGGAGCGGTTCGTGGAGCCGGAGCGGATCATTTCCTTCCGGGTGCCGTGGGTGGATGACCGTGGCAATGTCCAGGTGAACAAGGGCTACCGGGTCCAGTTCAACAGTGCCATCGGCCCCTACAAGGGCGGTCTGCGGCTCCATCCGTCGGTGAACCAGAGCATTCTGAAATTCCTGGGCTTTGAGCAGACCCTGAAGAATTCCCTGACCGGCCTGCCTATGGGAGGCGGTAAAGGCGGTTCCAACTTTGATCCCAAGGGCAAATCCGACCGGGAGGTCATGGCCTTCTGCCAGAGCTTTATGACCGAGCTGTACCGCCACATCGGCAAAGATATGGATGTTCCTGCCGGGGATATCGGCGTAGGCGCCAGGGAGGTGGCTTACCTGTTCGGCCAGTACAAGCGGATCACCGGTCTCTATGAAGGAGTGCTTACGGGTAAGGGCCTGACCTTCGGCGGCTCCCTGGTGAGAACCCAGGCCACAGGCTATGGTCTGGTGTACATTCTGGATGAGATGCTTAAGAAGAACGGCAAGGAGCTGGCCGGGAAGACCGTGGTGGTCTCCGGTTCCGGCAATGTGGCCATCTACGCAGTGGAGAAGGCACAGCAGTTAGGGGCCAATGTGGTGGCCCTCAGCGATTCCACCGGTTATATCTACGACAAGGACGGCATCCGTCTGGATGTGGTCAAGGACATTAAGGAAGTCCGCCGCGGCCGGATCAAAGAGTACGCGGACGCGGTGCCCACAGCCGTATACACCGAAGGCAAGGGCATCTGGACCATTCCCTGCGATATTGCCCTTCCCTGCGCGACCCAGAACGAGCTGGATCTGGAGGACGCAAAGACCCTGCTGGCCAACGGCTGCTTCGCAGTGGCCGAGGGAGCCAACATGCCCTCCACCCGGGAAGCCACGGACTTGTTTGTGGAGAAGAAGATCCTCTTCATGCCCGGCAAGGCAGCCAATGCAGGCGGCGTAGCCACCTCCGGCCTGGAGCAGAGCCAGAACGCCCTGCGTCTGTCCTGGAGCTTTGAGGAAGTAGACGAGAAGCTTCACGACATCATGACCGGCATTTTCGCCAAGGCTGCCGATGCCGCAGAGCGCTACGGCGTCCCCGGCAACTATGTGGCAGGCGCCAATATTGCAGGATTTGAGAAGGTTGTGGATGCTATGCTGGCACAGGGAGTTGTGTAAGAGAACAGGACTGCCGGAAAACAGAACAGTTATGCAATAAGGGCCTGCACGCGGGATTGGCGTGCAGGCCCTTATGTCAGTCTCAGCTAAAAATCAGAAATCCACATCCGTATCATAATAGCAGCATTTCAGCAGCTTCTCCATCTCCTCCTGGGACGGAATCCGGGGGTTAGAGCCGGTGCAGGCATCCCCGATGGCATTTTTTGCAATCTCAGGCAGTCTTTCCAGGAACACCTCCTCCGGAACAAAGCCATTCTCCACCGGATAGCTGTCAGCGCCGTAATTCTTAATGCAGTGGGGGATCTTCAGGTCGTCGTTCATCTTGCGCAGGTAAGCGATCAGCAAAGCCACCTTCTCGTGGTCGTCCTTACCGCCCAGATGCATATAGTCGGCAATGGCGCCATAGCGCTTCCTGGCAGTCTCATCCTTGGCATTGAAGGCAATGACCTTGGGCAGGTACATGGCATTGGCAGCACCGTGGATGATGTGGGCGCCGTAGTCGTCAAAAGCCGCGCCGGTCTTGTGGGCCATGGAGTGAACGATACCAAGCAGGGCGTTGGAGAATGCCATGCCGGCCAGACACTGGGCATTGTGCATGCTGTGGCGTTTGTCCATGTCGCCATTGTAAGAAGCAACCAGATCCTTCTGGATCATGCCGATGGCGTGAAGGGCCAGGGGATCGGTGTAGTCGCAGTTGGCGGTGGAAACATAGGCCTCAATGGCATGGGTAATGGCGTCCATGCCCGTATGGGCTACCAGCTTGCCGGGCATGGTCTCTGCCAGGGCCGGATCTACGATGGCCACATCCGGAGTGATCTCAAAGTCCGCAATGGGATACTTGATGCCCTTCTGGTAATCGGTGATAATGGAGAAGGCCGTCACCTCGGTAGCTGTGCCGGAGGTGGAAGAAATGGCGCAGAAACGTGCTTTCCTCCGCAGGGCCGGGATGCCGAATACCTTGCACATTTCCTCGAATGTGATGTCCGGATACTCATATTTGATCCACATGGCTTTGGCCGCATCAATAGGAGAACCGCCGCCGATGGCTACGATCCAGTCAGGTTCAAATTTCAGCATAGCATCTGCGCCCCGCATCACCGTATCCACAGACGGGTCCGGTTCGATGCCTTCGAACAGCTCTACCTCCATGCCGGCTTCCTTCAGATAGCTGACCACCTTGTCCAGGAAACCGAAACGCTTCATGGAACCGCCGCCTACACAGACCATTGCTTTCTTTCCTGTGAAGGTCTTTAACGCCTCCAGAGCACCTTCCCCATGATAGAGATCTCTTGGTAATGTAAATCTTGCCATGATATGTACCTCTCTTCTAAAAATGATTGTTAATTAACAAACGATCTTCTGCATAAATCACTATATCACTTTTATGGAAAAGGTCAAGTGGTTTTCACGGAAAAGTATAGAAAGTTGTGTTGCGGTGTGTAACAGTTCAAGGGGTATCTGAACTGTTACGTTGCGGTTGTAACAGTTCAGCTCTGGCTGGCAATCACCTGGATGGTGGCCTGCCAGGATGCGGTCAGGTGCTCCTTCATCTTCTGGGCAGCAGTTTCGAAATTGCCGCACAGAAGGGTATTCAGAATGTCCAGATGTTCCTCACAGCTTCTGATCAGCCTTTCTTTACTCTTGGTTCCTGTAAGAATCCGGAACCTCTGATTCTGGTCATAGACGGTCTGAAGGGTTTCGGTTATGTAGCGGTTCGGGTTTGCCTGAATGATAATCTGGTGCAGGTCCTCGTCAGCCTTGTAGTGGAAATACGGAGTGGAGGAATTGCACTGGATCTCCAGCTGGGCTTTAAGGGCCGCAACCATACGGTCCCGGTCGATCAGGGCCCCATAGGTCTGGATAATAAAGGGCTCCAGCAGGCTCCGTGTCTGAAAGACATCGTGAACCACATCCAGGTTCAGGGGATTCACCACTGTGCCATGCTTGGGATAGATGGTGACCAGCATGTCATGCTCCAGATTGCGCAGGGCCTCCCGGGTGGGGGTCCTGCTGACCTTCAGGTCATTGCTTAAATTCACTTCATTCAGTACACATCCAGGTTCATATTCTCCGGATAAAATCCGTTTCTTAATGGTCGTGTAGACCAGTTCCCGTGCGGTAGTCTTTCTTTCCTTTTCCATAAAGCATTCACCTCAATATCAGATATATTAAAAAACAATTGGAATTTTATGGCGATAAGCTATTTATAGCGTAGCTGGAGCCAGGTGTCAAGGTGAAAATGACATTTA
The DNA here is from genome assembly GCA_910577765.1 of uncultured Lachnospiraceae bacterium. Taxonomy (GTDB): domain Bacteria; phylum Bacillota; class Clostridia; order Lachnospirales; family Lachnospiraceae; genus Brotaphodocola. The sequence continues at coordinate 10,507 of CAJTOV010000028.1, read as the reverse complement.
TTTGTCGAAACAGTCATAAATCGACAGAAAAATATTGATCAAATGTATATTATGCATAAAAAAATGACAATAAAATATAAAAACTGACGAAAATGGCGAAAAAGAAGCAAAGCATTTGACATTCTTTGTAGAAAATGATAGTCTGTAGGTATAATAAATACAACAGACGAATAAAATACTGTTGTTGTATTCAAAGGAGGTTAAAATGAAAAGATTTGTATGCATTGCGACGGCAGCAGCTATGATCTGTTCCCTGGCGGCCTGCTCGGGAAACAGCGGAGGGCAGACCCCTGCGCCCACCACGGCAGCAGTGGCAGAAGCAGGAACAGCAGCAGGAACAGAAGCGGAAGCCGGCGGCCAGGCGGAAAAACTGGATATAAAGCCCGGGGATATCATCGGTGTATCCCTGACAAGCCGGGGCTCTGAGCGCTGGGTAAGGGACTCGGAATCACTGGAAAAGGCAATCACGGAAGCAGGTTATACCCCGCTCATCCAGTACAATGAGCAGAATACCAGCACCCAGGTTTCCCAGATCCAGAATATGGTTCTGGCAGGAGCCAAGGTGATCATCGTCTGCCCCTATGACAACGGATCACTGTCCGCAGCCCTGAAAGAAGCAAGAGAGGCAGGGGTGCTGGTCATCAACTATGACCTGGCAGTGGTGGGTACCGGCGATGCGGATTATTTTGTGGGATACAACAACCGGGAAGTAGGGGTCATGCAGGCCAACGCCATTATCGAAGGGCTGGGTCTGGATGAAGGAAAGGGCCCCTTTAACATTGAGATGTTCGCCGGCTCCCTCAATGAAGCCAACTGCTACTATTACTTTAATTACGCCATGGACGTACTGAAGCCCTATTTTGATTCCGGCCAGCTGGTGTGCCGCTCCGGTGAGACAGATATTGAGAAATGTACCATCATTGACTGGGATCTGGCCAAGCTTACTGCCAAGCTGGATGCCCGTATGACCGCTTACTATTCAGACGGAGCCCATCTGGATGCGGTTCTGGTTCCCTCAGACTATTTCTCCGGTCCGGTGTCCATTCTGCTCCAGGGCTATGGCTACGGAACAGAGGAACGGCCCATGCCGGTTATCACAGGAAATGACTGTTATGAGTCCGTATGCAAGCTCATTGCCAATGACATGGTATACATGACCGTATTAAAAGATACCACACTGCTGTCAGACGCATGTATGGAAATCATCACCAGCCTGGCTGAGGGAAAGCCGGTGGAAGGAACCGAAAAATACAAACCGTCTGAGGACTACGATTTTGAGCTTAATGCAGTCTTTGTGGAGATGTTTGCCGTGAACAAGGAGAATCTGCAGGAACGGGTCATTGACACCGGTTTCTATACCGCGGACCAGATTTATAAAGAACTGACAGACGAGGATTACGGACTGAAGTAGCCCTTATACCGGACACATGCAGTATGCTACAGCCGTCCCCATGTGATTCCGGGTGACGGCACAGGTTATATAGGAGGCAGCCAGTGGCAGATTATATCATTGAAATGCAGCATATCACAAAAGAATTTTTCGGCGTCAAGGCTCTTGACGATGTGAATCTGGCGGTCCGCCGGGGAGAGATCCATGCAATCTGCGGCGAAAACGGCGCAGGCAAATCCACACTGATGAATATTCTCAGCGGGATCTATCCTTACGGAACCTACAGCGGGGATATTCTGTATGACGGTCAGGTATGCCGCTTTTCCGGTCTCAAGGACAGCGAGAAAAAGGGGATTGTCATTATCCATCAGGAGCTGGCCCTGATTCCGGGAATCTCGGCAGCAGAGAATCTGTTCCTGGGAAACGAACGGCAGGAGCACGGAATCATTTCCTGGAACAGAACCAATTATGAAGCGAAACAGTATTTGAACCGGGTGGGCTTTAAATACCAGCCGGAAATCCATGTAAAGGATATAGGCATCGGAGCCCAGCAGCTTCTGGAAATCGCCAAGGCCATTGCCAAGAACGTCCGTCTGCTGATTCTGGACGAGCCGACGGCATCCCTTCCGGAGCAGGACGCCACCCATCTTCTGAATCTGTTAAAGGAGTTCCGGGAGGAGGGGATCACCTGTGTGATCATTTCCCACAAGCTCAACGAAATATGCAGTGTGGCAGACCGGATTACGATCATCCGGGACGGGCGGACCGTGGCGCTGATGGAGGAAGACTTAAAGCCCTTTGACGAGTCCCGGATCGTGAAGCACATGGTGGGGCGGGACATGGAGGACCGGTTCCCCAGCCGGAGCCGGGAAGCCGTCCGGAAGAAAGTGGGATTTGAAATCCGGGACTGGACCACCTACCATCCCTCCTACTATGAGAAAAAGATGGTGGACCATGCCAGCCTGAAGGTCCATAAAGGAGAGATCGTGGGTCTGTACGGGCTTATGGGAGCAGGCCGCACGGAGATGGCCATGAGCCTGTTCGGCCACCAGTATGGGCAGAGAACCTCAGGTACGGTGCTGAAAGACGGAAAAGAGCTGCATATTACAGACCCTAAATCTGCCATTGACCAGGGCCTGGCCTATCTCAGTGAGGACCGGAAAGGGCTGGGACTGATTATCAACGAATCCATAGAACTGAACACAACTCTGGCAGGCCTGGACCAGGTTACCGGCAAATGGATTATCAACCGGTACCTGGAAGCCCAGGTAACCAGCCAGTACATAGAACTTCTGCATACCAGATGCAATTCCATTGCACAGCCGGTGCGGGGGCTTTCCGGAGGAAACCAGCAGAAAGTGGCCATTGCCAAATGGCTGTTTACGAAGGCAGACGTTCTGATTCTGGATGAACCCACCCGCGGCATTGACGTGGGGGCAAAATATGAGATCTACTGTCTCATGGACAAGCTGTCCAGAGAGGGAAAAAGTATTCTGTTCATCTCCTCGGACTTAGTGGAGATTCTCGGTATGTCCGACCGCATTTATCTGATGAATGAAGGCGTCATCTGCGGGGAACTGGATGGGGAGAGCGCAACACAGGAAATGATTATGAAACAACTGGTTACTCACAGACGGGAGGATAAGAAATGAATGCTCTTGCGAAAACATTCCGGGAAAACATCAGCAGATATACCATTGCCGTGATCACCATTGGCATTATTTTCGTATTCCAGGCGCTGACAGGAGGCATGATCCTGCGCCCCATGAATATTACCAATCTGATTATCCAGAATGCATACGTGATTGTTCTTGCAGTGGGCCAGATGCTGCTGGTAAAGGCCGGAGGGCTCTGTGATATGTCTGTGGGTTCCCTGTGCGCACTTTCCGGCGGTCTGTGCGGACTCTGGATCATCAAAGGCGGGATGAATACCTACGTGGCCCTGGTCCTGGTATTCCTGGTGGCGATTCTGGTAGGGCTGTCCAATGCGGTTCTGGTAGCCAAAATCAAAATCAGTGCCTATATTGCCACCCTGGCCTCCCAGCTGGTGGTCAGGGGACTGACTTTTTACATCCTCCAGGGCAAATCCTACACATTATTCCCGGAGAACTTCACCTCCTGGTGTACCGGCTATATTCCGGATTTCTTTGGGGGAAGCCTGCATATCACCACCCTGGTAATCGGTGCGGTTCTCAGCGTCTGTGTGGTCATGCTGCAGGTGCGGGCCAACAGTGAGAAGAAAAAGTACCAGGTGGAGGTCTGCTCCCTGCCCATGTTTGTGGCCCAGCAGGTTCTGATCGTAGGATTTATCATGGTTATGTCCTATGCCCTGGCGGCTTACCACGGGGCGCCCAAGGTGCTGGTGATTGTAGGGATTATTGTAATAATCTACAGCTTTATTGTCAGCAAGACCGTAATCGGACGCCATATTATCGCTGTGGGAGGCAACCGCCTGGCAGCCGTGCTTTCCGGCGTGAAGGACGACAGGATCATCTTTGGAATCTATATGAACAGCGCCGTGATTGCCGCGTTTGCAGGCGTAATCTATGCGGCCAGAATGAATGCCTGCTCCTGCAATGTCGGTACAGGCTTTGAGGCGGATGCCATAGCTGCCTGCTACATCGGAGGCGGAATTTCCAGCGGTTCCATTGTAGGAGCCATGATGGGGGCCCTGATCATTGGTCTGCTGAACAACGGCATGTCCATTCTGGGCATTGCCTCGGATATCCAGATGTGTGTGAAAGGCCTGGTGCTGGTGGCAGCCGTGACGCTGGATATTGTACAGTCACGGAAAGGACATTAACAAAGAATGGAAAAGAGGAGATTGTATGAATCAGGCGATCTTGATTCGGGATATAAAGACAGTGGAGATCATTCACAAGGAAATGCCGGTAAGAAAGCCGGGGGAAGTGCTGCTTAAAATTCTGTACGGCGGAATCTGCGGATCGGATCTGGGCAGCTACCGGGGAAGCTTTGCGTATTTTTCCTATCCCAGGATTCCGGGACATGAATTTTCCGCAGAGATTCTGGAAGTGGATGAACAGGAGCCGGAGCTGAAGCCGGGAATGCTGGTTACCTGCAATCCTTATTTCAACTGCGGGAAATGCTATGCCTGCCAGCGGGGCCATGTGAACTGCTGCGAGGACAACCAGACCATGGGGGTCCAGCGGGAAGGGGCTTTCGCCCATTACATTACCATGCCCAGGGAGCGGGTCTATGACGGAAGAGGCCTTGGGGCCAGAACCCTGCCTCTGATAGAACCCTTCTGTATCGGGCTCCACGGGGTGAAGCAGTCTTCCATCCGGCCGGGAGACCGGGTGCTGGTCATCGGCGCAGGCACCATTGGAATCCTGGCAGCCAAGGCAGCCAGAATGTACGGCGGGCAGGTGACCATCTGTGACGTATCGGACACCAAACTGGCCATGAGCAGGAAGCTGGGCTTTGATTCCCTGATCAGCAACCGGGATGAGGAAGGATTCATGAACCAGGTGGCAGAGATTACCGGAGGCCGGGGCTTTGACGTAACCATAGAGGCAGTGGGCCTTCCCTCCACCTTCCAGAATGCCCTTGATGCGGTATGCTTCCATGGACGGGTGGTGGTGATCGGAGTTGCCAAGGCACACATTGACCTGTTTTTCACCATTATACAGAAGAAGGAACTGAGTATCTATGGGTCGAGAAATGCCATGAAGGAAGATTTCCTGTATACCATTGACCAGGTGAAAAGCGGGAAACTGTATCTGGATGACATTGTGACAAAGATTTACCCGTTTCAGGATGCAGCCGCCGCATTTGCGGATTTTGACGAAAGGCAGGGGGAAATGTTGAAGGTGCTGATTGATTTTGCGTAAGAGAAACGGAAACCGTATGTTGGGATATGCTGCCGTGGCGGCGGCATCCCTGCTGTTTGGAATGGGGTATACCCTGGGAAGCGTGGTCCAGGCGGAGGGAATGTCTGAGACCTGCAACAGCTTCTGGACCGCCTCCATGGCCCTGCTTCTGAATCTGGGGCTGTCCCGGACCAGAGGGGGCCGTGTGGCCGGGGCCCTTACCAGGCTCCAGCTTCTGCTGTGTGTGTGCTGCGGATTTTGTGCCACCTGGCTGTCCAATTTTCTGTTTATGGTGGCATACCGCTATCTGTCCGTTCCCGAAGCAACCATGCTTCACTTTCTCCATCCGTCCCTGGTAGCCGTATTTATGACCGTGTTTTTCAAGGAACGTTTTTCCCTGGCAAGGCTGTGTGCCATTATCTGTTCGATCTGGAGCATGGTGCTTATTTCCGGAACGGTCTCCCAGGCTTCCTGGGTGGGAATCGGGGCAGCAGTTCTCACAGGGGTGTTCTACGCGGTATATCCGGTGATGCTTGAGGTGAGTCCCCTGGGGGATCTGGACAGCATGACCGTGGTATTCTATATGAACAGCACCACGGCTGTGTGCGGCCTGCTGATTTCACTGGGCGCCGGCAGTTTCATGCTTCCCGTAAGCCCGGTGGTGTGGGGCTGCGATATTATCCTGGGTATCACCAACTTTCTGGCATATCTGATGAGCAGCTATGCGGTCCATACCCTGGGAGCCACAGACACTTCCTTCGGCGCCATGCTGGAGCCTGTTGCAAGCTGTGTCATTGCCGCGCTGTTTTTAGGGCAGAGGATGGGGATAAAGATTTTGTATGCAGGCCTGCTGATTTTGCTTTCCGTGTTCTTCTGTTCCCTGAACGGGGAGAAGGCGCCAAAGCTGAGTCAGGGCTAGCCATTATGTTTCGCGCAGGATAACATTAGTGCAACGGTGTACTGGGAAAGGAGAAGAGAATATATGGGATTTTTAAAGCAGGCAGAGGAGTGGGGGCTGGATCAGAGAATTGACGGCTGCCAGAAGGAAATGATTGAAAAGCTGGCCGCACTGGTGGCAATCCCAAGCATTGCCACGGAAATGACCGATTATGGAATGCCCTATGGGCCGGACATTGCCAATGCCCTGCATTATGCTCTGGAGCTGGCAGAGGAGCTGGGATTTGCCACCCACAATGAGGATGACCGGTACGGATGGGCGGAGACCGGGGACAGGGGCCCCCTGGTGGGAATCTTCACCCATCTGGACATTGTACCGGCAGGTGACGGATGGACCTTTGACCCCTTCCAGGTGACGGAACAGGACGGCTGTCTCTATGGACGGGGAATTCTGGACAACAAGGGTCCGGCAGTGGCCTGCCTGTATGCCCTGAAAACCTGCTGTGATATGGGAATCTCCTGGCCCTGCCGGGTCCGGATCTGGTTCGGGACCAATGAGGAAAAGGGGATGAATGATATACAGCTGTACATCCGCAAGTACGGGGCGCCGGACTTTGCCTTTGTGCCGGATTCCCAGTTCCCCTTATCCTACAGTGAGCTGGGCACCACCACCTTCCGGATCCGGAACCATTACCGACGGGAGGTCAATGACCAGGGGCAGCCGCTGCGGCTGGTGAAATTTGAGACCAAAGAACATGCCAACGGGATTCCTCCTTATGCTTCGGTGCGGCTGGAGGCAGAGTCGGAAGAGCTGGCGGAAGCCGTGTGCGGCCAGGTATCCCGGTTTGCCGGGCAGCGGGCCATGGCGCTGCGGGCATCCCGTCAAGGCAGACAGGTGCTTGTGGAGTCGGAGGGCAGGGCTTCCGCCCACTGGAATGATCCCTGGACAGCCGTCAATGCACTGGCCCAGCTGGTTCTGTTTTTGCATACGGTTTCCGTGGGAGCGGAGGCAGACCGCCTGATCGGATTTGTGGCGGAGAAAATCGGCACGGAGACAGACGGGGCATCCCTGGGTATCCGGACAGTTACAGAGACCGCCAGCCTTTCCCTGGCCCTGGAAGGGGTATGTCTGGATGACTTTGGCCTGGCATTTCAGCTGTTTCTCATTGCGCCGGCCCAGGTACGCTGTGAGGTACTGCTGGATTCCATTCTCCGCAGCATCCGCAACGCGCATATGGAACTGGCTGTCAGCTCCATGGGACCGGGCTTTATGCATGATCAGGAAATGCCTCTTCTTAAGCTTCTGTATCAGAGCTACTGCCAGGTCACCGGCAGCCAGGACCCGGTGAAGGTATGCGGCGGAACCTATGCCAAGTTTATTCCCGGGGCAGTACCCTTCGGCGCCATCTTTACGCCGGAAAAAGATCTGTGCCATGTGCCGGATGAGCATATTGAAATCCGGGATCTGATGCTGTGGACGAAAATCTATGCCAATGCACTGCTGCGGATTGCGGATTATGTGGAAGAGGCCGGGCATGAATAAACGGGATTTGAAAATGAAGAAGGTGGGAGTGGAATACATGGACCAGTATCATGCGCTGCTCCGGTATGTATTCCAGGTGACGGACCAGCAGCTGAATTCCATCGGCTGGCAGGAAAAGGAGTTTATCCGTGCCAAGTTTCCCACCATGGAAAAGGCGGATGTAATCGGATGGTTCGATCATGACAGTCTCATTTCCCAGGTAGCGGTTTACCCCATGCAGGTGCATATTTTCGGGAAAGTATTTGCCATGGGAGGTCTGACAGGGGTGGGAACATATCCGGAGTATTCCAACATGGGACTGATGCACAAGCTGCTGGAGCAGGCGTTGAAGAACATGCAGGAGCGGGGGCAGACCATCTGCTACCTGTACCCCTATTCCATTCCCTATTACCGCCGGAAGGGCTGGGAGCTGATTTCCGATAAAATCTCTTATGAAATTAAGGATTACCAGCTTCCCAGACGCAGCCAGGTGCCCGGGGAGGTGCGGCGTGTCAAGACAGACAGCCTGGAGCTGAAGCAGACTTACGACATTTATGCGTCCCATACCCACGGAGCCCTGGTCCGGGATGATCTGGCATGGAATGAGTACTGGCTCTGGGACCCGGATGATGTGATGGCAGCCATCTATTACAACGGGAAGGGTGAGCCTGACGGCTACGTGATTTACTGGATCGAAAACGAGATTTTTCATATTAAAGATATGATTTTTAATAATGAGGAGGCGCGTGCCGGACTGTGGAATTTCGTGTCCGCCCATTTTTCCATGATCAGTCAGGTGGAAGGGAATACCTACACGGATGAGCCGCTGGCTTTTCTGCTGGAGGATGCCAGCATCCGGGAAGTGATTTCCCCATACTTTATGGGGAGAATCGTGGACTTTTCCGCCTTTGTGGCGGAATATCCTTTTAAGCCGGACAGCGTGGACCGGGAATGGCGCTTTACCATGACCGATCCGGTCATGGCCTGCAACCAGGGTTCCTTTCTGCTCCGGATTGCAAAGGACGGACACGGGAACGTATCCCGGCTGCCGGAGCCGGAACCGGACCGGATCAGTATCCAGACCATGACCACCATGCTGATGGGCTATAAACGCCCGGACTATCTGGCCAAAATCGGACGCCTCCAGGCCGGGGAGGCTGTGATTGACATGCTGGAGGATGCCATTGAGCAGCAGACGCCTTATATTTCGGATTATTTTTAGATGACATTAGGAAGATTCCTGTTTTTTAGCAGGGATCTTCTTCTTATGTTTTTCACCATGGAGGCTGACTGTATCAAAATTTAAATACAATGTATTGAATATATGCCTGGAATCAGGTATAATATAGTCACCTGACAAACATAGAATTATGAAATATGAAAGGAGTCTTTGGTATGGCGCAGACAACCTTGAGTGTCCGTATGGATGCAGATGTTAAGAGTCAGCTTGACGCATTATGTGCGGATGTAGGGATGACAACTTCAACTGCGGTCAATATGTTTGCAAAGGCATTTATCCGGGAGCGCCGTTTGCCCTTTGAAGTGGTAGCATCTGACCCGTTTTACTCTGAAAGTAATATGAAGCACCTTCAGCGGAGCATCCGGCAGCTGGAGGAAGGGCAGACGGTTACCAGGACTATGGATGAACTGGAGAAAATGGCGAATGAGTAAAATCAGTTTTACAGAGGATGGGTGGGAAGACTATGTCTACTGGCAGAACCAGGACAAAAAGACATTGAGACGGATAAATCAGCTTTTGCAGGATGTTGGACGGAATGGTTATGATGGGATCGGCAAACCGGAACCGTTGCGGGGAAATCTCAATGGATTCTGGAGCCGGAGAATTGATGGGACAAACCGGCTGGTTTACCGTATTTCCGAGGAAAATATTGAAGTTGTTTCCTGCCGGTATCATTATGATGATAAATAATTGCCGATGCCCGGTGGGGAACTATGGAAGCATGAGCGGCATAGTGAATGCGGGACAAGAAATTACCTTATCTGAACAACTTTCAATAAAACAGTCCCACTACCATGTCAGGAGAAATTATGAAAAAAAGTCCCTGGAAAAAACGACTCATACTGTTTGTGCTTATTTGTATGATTTTCAATCACTATTACAGAAACATCACCTCCAACATAGAGTATGCATTTTGCCCCGAATGCCAGTTGGGAAGTTTTTACAGGGAATACAAGGACAGTCAGGAGACTGCAAAGACTCAGGATTTTTCTGTGATTGCACGTACAGAGTCTTATTATCAGAACCTGAACAGTATTATAGGGGTCCGGAACCCGGGACGGGGCGTGTTTATGGCTTCTATGAACTGGTATACTCCTGATGAAGAATATGAAAGTCTGGATCTTCTAAAAGACCATGGAGATGTTATCTATAGGAAAGAAAGCGGACTGAAGCCCTGCAAATTTGTATGCCTGACAGGAAGATACAAGAAGGTGGATATCCGGAATCATGAATTAACCATTACCAGTGACGGGGATGCGGATGCCTGTGTGCTGGGGGCTGTGCATGCAGTTTACATTACCCCGGACAAAAAGAAGCATTTCGTGGAGTATGCTTCTGCCGGAGGGACGATTGTCATCCCAACCAGAATGGGGTGGGGATTTTTAAAGGATTTCTGTATCTTTCACGCCTATCGGACACCGGATACATACCCGGCGCCTAACCACGGTATCACATATCAGATCCGGCAGGGGGAGACCGTCATTGGGGAGTGCCGGTTTCCGTAACGGATTCTGGCCATTACCGCAGAATAGACTCGTTTTTCCGGTTACAGTTCACAGGGCGTGGAAAACTGGACGAAAACAGACGTCAAGCTGACTTGTAATCCTATTTTTGTCCAGTTTTCCACA
>CAJTOV010000027.1 GCA_910577765.1 uncultured Lachnospiraceae bacterium | reverse complement strand
TACGGCGTCCCATCAATGTAACAGCCATATGGATGTTACATTGATGGGACGCCGTACCTTCGGGGAAATTGAAAAAAACGGGAATCCGGCGGCAGCTTATCCCACCACAGAAAACTATGTCTTTACCCACAGGGAGCTTACGTGTCCGGGATTTACGGCAGTCAATGGCAATCCTGTGGAGTTTGTAAAAAAGCTGGAACAGAACCTTAACATCTGGGTGGTGGGCGGAAATACCATTCTGGCCCCGCTGCTGGATTCTGATATGGTGGATTACCTTATCATTCAGGTGGCTCCTGTGCTGTTAGGTGCCGGAATCCCTCTGTTTACCCAGAAGGAAACCTTGCGCCGGTTCCGTTTGGAAACCGTCCGGCAATATGGGCAGTTTGCGGAGCTGGTTTATTGCCGGATATGAATTGATAAGTTTATCCAACCCAACAACATATCCAAAGCCTTTTTTACAAATTGTCCCAGAGCTGCCATATACGCAGGCAGACGCTTTGCAGGCGGCACTTCAGGAACCATATCAAAATTACATATCATTGGGAAGGTGACTGTCTGATTCTGGAACTGATACTTTCGGATACAACGGAATATCAGATTGGTAAGTATGGAAGAATGCAATGAGATGATGTGATATATTCCCTTTAGTTTTGTTTTGGCTTTAAGTTTTGTAGCACGGGAAGCAGATGATGTCAAGACACCGGCTCCGCCTCGCCTGCGGTGGTCTTGACATCATCTACGCCTCGTGCTATGGAGTGGTTAAGGAGGAACAAAGTTCCTCCATTGCATAAAAAATGTCAATGGCGGTATTCAGAAAAAATCAAAATTGGGGATTGACAGGAATCAAAAAACAGCTTATTATTAATAATAAGAAATGGGTTTTCACCGTACATCTTGCTACGGCCTGCTCGTTTCTTTTTTTATTGCCAAAATATCATACAGATATTTCATGCCATTTTCAGCATGGTTAATCAAAAGCCGGGCATGGAAAATATTGTATCTTACAAGCGCATTTTCCTCATAGACCGGGAGGGCAAAACGGACATCATACTTGTACCAGCCATATTTTGCGTTTTTATTGTGTTTTTCCTTGCGGTTTCCTTCAAAAGCCGGGTTAGATGCTATCTGGATCAGCTCTGGTATCGCAGTAGCGGCATTTGCCTTCGCTTTTGCATTTGCACCCATAAGGCTTTTACGGCTTTCTGATTCCGTATATTCTTCAGGAAGTTCATTTCCGATATAAATGCGTTCCGCATTTTCCTCAATCTCGTAATAGTCTCCGACATATCCCTTGAGATACTGCTTTACATCAACCCAGTCAATCTGACGTTTGCCCTTGAAACGGATATCGTTAATCAAGACCAGCTTTTTACCGTCCGCATCGGTTATGATATTTACATTCCTGTTTTCAATCATCTCTTTTGTTTCCTTTCTTCTTTTTCCTTGATTTATAGACATTAAACTGGTTCCTGCACCTCTGGCTGCAAAACTCATTCCCCTTCTGGCTTGCGACAAAGGCTTTCTTACAGTGTTTGCACATATGCATATGCTTTCAAGTAAGAATTTCTTACTTATATTGCTTTTTCTTTTTCGTAATCTAAAGCCCATTTCTCAAGTGCTTCTAAAACGGGAATAAATTTTTTGCCATGGAGGTTAAGGAGTATTCTACTTTTGGGGAACTTCACGATAAACTTGTTGTTTGTAATTGTACAAAGTATACTATTAAATGTAAACTGATAAAAAAGGAGAATTTAACATGAATGATTATATTTGGAGTTACTGGCGGAATAGGAAAATGGGCTGTTAAATATGCGGCACAGAGCGGTCATAATGTTACTGCTTATGTAAGAAATCCGAGTAAAATAGCAGAAAAAAGTAAAAATTTGATAGTAGTCCAAGGGGAAATCCAATGTTTGTCCGGCATAAAACGAAGAATTAGAATATGCAGTCTTACAAATAACAAAAGTCAAGAATTAGCAAAACCAGTCAACGGCAAGATGAACGGGCTGCGCCCGCCGTTGACAGCCCCGACTGTTTCCGCAGATAGGCAGCTAAGGGGGCAGTCAGGAAATAACGATTTGGGCCCCTGATAATTGCACACGTATCCTGGATGAAATGTGCTGCAGTTCACTATTGGCATACAAGATACAAATAATGTACAAGCCCCGCTCTGGAAAAAAACATATTTGCGTGGTATAATGTCCACGAAAGCGAAGAGCAGTGCGGAAAAAGCCGGGTGGAACACTGCGTTGTGCTTGCACAAAAGCAGTGTTCCACCCGGCTTTTTCCATAGGGCCGAAGGCCCGTGAGCGAGTGGGAGCGTCAGCGGACACGAGCGGCACTGCGTAGTCCCGTTCCGCGACCCCTGCGTTGTGCTTGCACAAAAGCAGAGTTCCATCCGGCTTTTTCCATATAGAGGACACACAACATGAGCATACAAACAAAATACATTCAAATCGCCACCCCTGCCGCCGTCCAGGACCAGGAGCTTCTGGAAGCGGCGCAGATCATCCGGGACGGGGGACTGGTGGCGTTTCCCACGGAGACCGTGTACGGTCTGGGAGCCAATGCCCTGGATGAGAAAGCAGCAAAGAAGATTTATGAAGCCAAGGGCCGCCCCTCAGACAATCCGCTGATCGCCCACATTTCCTGCTATGAAGAGCTGGAACCGCTGGTGACGAAGATTCCCCAGGCAGGCGGGAAGCTGGCCCGGCGTTACTGGCCGGGTCCCCTGACCATGGTATTTCCCAAAAGTCCGGCTGTCCCGTACGGGACCACCGGCGGGCTGGATACGGTGGCAGTGCGGATGCCCAGTGACCCGGTGGCCAGCCGGCTGATTGCCCTGGCCGGGGTGCCTGTGGCAGCTCCCAGCGCCAATCTGTCCGGGCGGCCCAGTCCCACCACGGCCCGGCATGTGTGGCAGGATATGAACGGAAGGATCAACATGATCCTGGACGGCGGTCCTGTGGGCATCGGCCTGGAATCCACCATTGTGGATGTGTCCGGGCCGGTGCCGGTGCTTCTGCGCCCGGGGGCCATTACCCTGGAAATGCTCCGGGATACGGTGGGAAAGGTGGATGTGGACCCGGCTATCCAGGGGCCTCCGGCAGAAGGACTGCGGCCAAAGGCGCCGGGCATGAAGTACCGCCATTATGCCCCCCGGGGGGAGCTGACCCTGGTGGAAGGGGAGAGCCGTGCCGTGGTGTCCGCCATCCGCCGTCTGGTGGAGGAAGGTCTGGCGGAGGGCCGGAAGGTGGCTGTGATCTGCACGGAGGAAACCAGGGACCAGTATTCCGGCGGAATCCTGCGGTGTGTGGGAACACGGACCCGGCAGGAGACCATTGCCCACAACCTGTTTGCGGTACTGCGGGAGCTGGATGATCTGGGGGCCGAAATCATTTATTCGGAAAGCTTTTCCCAGGATCATCTGGGCAGGGCAGTGATGAACCGGCTGATGAAGGCTGCCGGATACCGGGTTATACAGGTGTGATGGCAGATAATGCATGGAGGGAACGGATATGTTTCTTTTGTTATTTTGTGTGTGGGTGATCCTCAACGGCAGGATCACCATGGAAATCTGTATTCTGGGAATCCTGGTTTCGGCGGCGGTTTTCGCCTTTCTCTGCCGGTTTCTGGACTACAGTGTGAAGAAAGAGCTTCTTCTGTTCCGGCTGTTTCCCCTGTTTGTCAGGTATCTGTGGGTGCTGGTGGAGGAGATCGTCAAGGCAAATGTCTGCGTTCTGAAGATCATCCTGTCCCCGGAGCTGCAGCCGGAACCGGCGGTGGTGTATTTTGATACCAGGCTGAGAAGCGGGATTGCCAGGGTCATGCTGGCCGATTCCATTACCCTGACTCCGGGAACCATTACCGTGTCCCTGGAGGGAAACCATTACTGCGTCCACTGTCTGGACCGGGAGCTGGCCCAGGGACTGGAAGACTCGGTGTTTGTGGAACTGCTGGAGGAAATGGAGAATAAAGTATGGAAACAGTTGAATATGCCTACCGGAGTCTGATGCTGGCGGCTGTGGTGATTCTGGCCGTGCTGATTATGTTCAGTATTGTCCGTTCCGTGCGGGGACCAAGGATTGCGGACCGGATCATTGCGGTCAATATGATCGGCATCATGGTAATCATGATCATCGCCATTCTGTCGGTGTATCTGGATGAGAATTACCTGGTGGATATCTGCCTGATCTACGCCATGATCAGTTTTCTGGGCGTGGTGGTGCTGTGCAAGATTTATACGGGCGTGTATTTAAAGGATAAGCATTTGCAGGCCAATATGGAAGCCATTGAGGCAAACCTGGAGAGTCAGGAAGAACCGGACCGGTAAAGGAGCCGGGAAGCCTGGAGAGCCAGAAGGAACCGGGAAGCACAGAAGGTCTGGACGGCAGGATGGATGCTTTCCGGGGAAATGGCACCGGCAGGGGTGCCGGAGATGCCAGGCGGGGATGATTAACGGAAATCAGGAAGGATGGAACGGAATATGGTATGGCAATGGTGCAGATTTGCGGCGGCTGCAGGCTGCTTTGCTGTGGGAATCGGTTTTATGCTGGTGGCGGTCTTTGGGGTGAACCGGTTCCGGATGGCTCTGAGCCGGATGCATGCGGCAGCCCTGGGGGATACTCTGGGGATTCTGTTTGTGTTTCTGGGACTGATTGTGATGCGGGGATTCAGCATGGATTCTTTAAAGCTGCTGCTGGTAATCCTGTTCTTCTGGATGGCCAGCCCGGTGTCCGGCCACATGATCAGCAGGCTGGAAGCCATGACGGACCGGAGACTGGGAGAGCTGACGATTATACGGAAAAATGGGCATTCCGGTATGGGCGGGGATGCAGGAGACGGCGGGCAGGAACCCGCCTGCCAGCCTGGTGGGGCCGAAAGGCCGGAAAGAGGAATTGACACCAGCCAGCCTGGTGGGGCCGGCGTGCCGGAAAGCGGGATTGACACCAGCCGGCCCGGCGTGCCGGGAACCGATGTCCTGCCCGGTGAACCGGAGGAAGGAGGCAGTGACCATGAAGGCATTTGAGATTGTGCTGCTGGGGTGTCTGGTGGTGTGTGCGGTGTCGGTGGCATTTGCCAGGGACCTGCTGACCTCCATTATCATTTTTATGTCCTACAGCCTGATCATGTGTGTAATCTGGATTTTTCTCCAGTCCCCGGACCTGGCAGTCACGGAGGCAGCCGTAGGGGCAGGGGTGACCAGTATTCTCTTTTTTGTGACCCTGAAAAAGATCAAAGCCATCCGAAAGGAGGACCCGGATGAGCAGACAGAGAGATAATTACCAGCAAAGCTTCTGGAGAAAGTTCCGGCAATGGGTGGACGGAGAGGTGGACACCCTGACAGCAGAACGGATGGAGTCGGCGGCGCCTGTTCTTCAGCCGGAAACGGCTGCCCCGGCGCCTGTTCCCCAGCCGGAAACGGCTGTCCCGGCGCCTGTTCCCCAGCCGGAAACGGCTGCTCCGGCGCCTGTTCCCCAGCCGGAAACGGCTGCCCCGGCGCCCGTTCCCCAGCCGCAAACGGTTGCTCCGGCGTCCCATCCCCAGCCGAATGGGGCTCCCGCCTTATCCCCGGTCACAGAGGGCCGGGGGCTGCGTCTGTACAACCGGTTCTACCAGATTATGTCCGTGCTTTTGTGCATGGGGATTATTCTGGTACTTTTGTGGACCATTGCCTATCTGCCGGTGTTCGGCAATGCCGGCAACCCGGACAACAACGAGGTATCTGCCCGCTATATTGAGCAGGGATTAAAAGAGACCGGGGCCATGAATATGGTTACCGGTATGATTCTGGACTACCGGGCCTTTGACACCTTCGGGGAGTCCTGCGTGCTGTTCATTGCCTCCTGCTGTGTGCTGGTGCTTCTGCGGGTGGATACGGCGCCGGGGGAGAACCCGGGGAAGAAAAAACATGGCGCCGCCGGTGACCCGGCCCAGGTCCATCTGCCGGAGCAGCTGGTGGACGACCGCATTTTCGAGCCTAAAAATGATATTATTCTCCAGAAATGCGCCACGGTCCTGGTGCCAGTGATCCTGATGTTTGGTGTGTACATCATTCTCAACGGCCATCTGTCACCAGGAGGCGGATTTTCCGGCGGAGCGGTCATGGGCTCCGGCCTGATTCTCTATCTCAATGCCTTCGGCTTCCGAAAGACGGAGCGGTTCTTCAACGAGAAGGTCTACAGACGGATCACGGTCAGTGCCCTGACCTTTTACTGTCTGGCCAAAAGCTATTCCTTCTTTACCGGGGCCAATCACCTGGAAAGCGGGATTCCCCTGGGCACAGCGGGAGCCATTTTAAGCAGCGGTCTGATTCTGCCGCTGAATATCTGTGTGGGCCTGGTGGTGGCCTGCACCATGTATGCATTTTATACGCTGTTCCGGAAAGGGGGCATATAAGGTGGCAGCCAATCTGCTCTATAATATAGAAGAGACTACTGCAATTATCCTGTTCGGAATCGGGTTCACCATGCTGCTGCTTCACCGGAACCTGATCAAGAAAATCATGGGCATGAATATTATGGACACGGCCGTGTATCTGTTCCTGGCCTCCAAAGGCTACATCCGGGGGCGCATGGTGCCCATTGTGGTGGATGGTATTACCGATGCCTCAGCCTACATTAATCCGGTGCCCAGCGGCCTGGTGCTTACAGGCATTGTGGTGTCGGTCAGTACCACGGCCCTGATGCTGGCCCTGACTATCCGGCTTTATGAGCGCTATCACTCCCTGGATCTGGACCGGATTCTCATGCAGGTGCAGAAGGAGGAAGTGTCATGACCCTGGTGCAGAATTTCCCCTTTTTTTCCATTATCATTGCCATGTTTTCCGGCATTTTGTCTTCGGTTCTCACAGGAAAACAGGCCCGGAACCTAAGCCTGGCCGCCATTGTGGTAACCACCGCCATGTCGGCCATGGTGCTGGCCTTCTGCCTGGAGACCGGACAGAGCTACACCTACATGATGGGACATTTCCCTGCCCCCTGGGGCAATGAGATCCGTGCCGGGGTGCTGGAAGGACTGACTGCCCTGATGTTCGGCATTGTCATGTTCCTGTCAGTAGCCGGCGGCATGAGGCACACCTTCCAGGATGTGGAGCACTCGAAAATCAACCTGTTCTACATTATGATCGACCTGATGCTCAGTTCCCTGCTGGCACTGGTCTATACCAATGACCTGTTTACGGCCTATGTATTTGTGGAGATCAACACCATCGCAGGCTGCGGCCTGATCATGATCCGCCAGATTGGCCGCAGCTTTACGGCAGCGATCCGGTACATGATCATGAGCCAGCTTGGGTCCGGTCTGTTCCTGATCGGTCTCACCCTGCTGTACGATGTTACCGGCCATCTGCTGATGAGTCCTGCCAGGGAGGCAGTGGCCGCCATTGAGGCCGCAGGCAGCTACGAGATTCCCATGCTGGTGATTCTGGCAGTAATCAGTGTAGGACTGGCCATCAAAAGCGGCCTTTACCCCTTCCATTCCTGGATTCCTTACACCTACGGCTATGCCACCCCAACGGCCAGCGCCGTGCTGTCGGGCCTGGTGTCCAAAGGGTACATTTTCCTGCTGATCAAGATTTTCTACCGGGTACTTGGGCAGGAAAATGTCATTGCAAGCAGGATCGTCAATGTACTGTTTCTCTTTGGCCTGGCCGGGATGATTCTCGGCTCGGTCCACGCCATTCTGGAGCGGGATTTGCGGCGGATGATCGCCTATTCTTCCGTGGCCCAGATCGGCTATATCTATATGGGCATCGGGCTGGGAACCCAGGCCGGTATGGTGGCGGCGGTGTTCCATATTTTCACCCACTCCGCCACCAAGGCCCTGCTGTTTATCAGTGCCGTTGGCCTTTACCAGGTGTCGGGCAATAAGAAGGATTACGTAAGCCTGCGGGGTGCTGCCTACCGGAATCCCCTGGCAGGCCTGGGATTTGCCGTTGGCTCCCTGTCCATGGTGGGATTTCCCATGCTGTCGGGATTCATATCCAAGCTGCTGTTTGCCACCGCTGCCCTTCAGAGCCCCCACAAGATGATGCTGACCCTTATGGGCCTGGCTGTAAGCACCGTGCTCAATGCCATCTATTTTCTGCGGATGGTGATCACGCTGTACCGGGGCGGGGAGGGAGCCGGGGCAGAGTCCGGGGAGCCGGGGGTGCAGCGGGCCGGTGAAACCTCCGGCGTCCGGGACCCGGCTGCACGGCGGGCCGGTGAAACCTCCGGCGTCCGGGACCCGGCTGGTCGGCAGGCCGGCGAAAACTCCGGCACGTGTGTACAGCCGGCCGCCCCATACTGGCCGGCCCGTCTGGCTGTGATCTGTTTTATCCTGCTGAACCTGTTTCTGGGGCTTATGTCCCAGCCAGTGGTCCAGGCCATTGCAGACGGCCTGGCAATGTTTGACTGACGGCAATGGGTAACAGTTCAGATACCCCTTGAACTGTTACGGCAATGGTTCATTATGACTGATGGAGAAGGAGAGATACCTTTATGGAAGGAAATAGATTGCTGATTCTGCCGGTACTATTCCCGGTGCTGGCCGGGATACTGGTACTTTCTCTTAAGAGCTTCCGGGGCGGCCGGAGCCGGTCCCAGGGGGAAGATTCCGGAGTTGGTCCGGCTGCATCCCGGGGGGAAGGTTCCGGCACCGGCCTGGCTGCATCCCAGGGGGAAGGTTCCGGCTGTGGCCCGGCTGTATCCCTCGGGGAAGGTTCCGGCACCGGCCAGGTCCACGGGGCAGGTCTCCTGGCTGGCCGGGAAGTCCTGGCCGGTGTGGTGGTGACTGCTCTTGCCGGAACCCTGGCCCTGGTGCTGGCGGTTCTGGCCAGGGGGGAAAGCCGCCTTTTTCTGTGGCAGCTTACAGGGAACACGGCCCTGGAATTTGGCGTGGACGGAGTGGGCCGGCTTTTTGCCCTGCTTACCTCGGCGGTATGGCTGCTGGTGGGCCTTTATTCCCTGGTGTATATGACCCACGAAAAGGATGAGCACCGGTTCTTTGGTTTCTTCCTGATTGTGCTGGGGGTGCTTCTGGCCCTGGATTTTTCCGCCAACCTGATCACGTTTTATCTGTGCTATGAGATGATGACTTTGACTTCCCTGCCTCTGGTGCTTCATGAGCGGACAAAGGAGGCGGTGATGGCAGGCCTGAAATATCTGTTTTACTCGGTTGCGGGAGCATTTCTGGCTTTGTTCGGAATCTTCTTTTTGACCACGGTTCAGGGGAATCTGGCCTTTACCCCCGGCGGCGTGCCAGGACTGGCAGAGGCGGTGGCGGCAAATGGGGCAGAGAGCCTGTTCCTGGCAGCCATGTTCTGCATGCTGGTAGGCTTTGGCACCAAGGCGGGCATGTTTCCCCTTCACGGCTGGCTGCCTACGGCCCACCCGGTAGCCCCGGCTCCTGCCAGCGCCCTGCTGTCCGGGGTTATCACCAAGTGCGGGGTTCTGGCCATAGTCCGGGTGGTCTGCTTTGTGACGGGACCGGACCTTTTGCGGGGCACCTGGGTCCAGCAGGGATGGATCTTCCTGACCCTGGCCACGGTATTTATGGGTTCCATGCTGGCATACCGGGAGCCGGTGCTGAAAAAGCGGCTGGCATACTCCACGGTGAGCCAGGTGTCTTATGTGCTGTTTGGCTTAAGTCTTCTGGAGCCCGGGGCATTTGTGGGAGCCCTGGCCCATGTGGTCTTCCATTCCCTGGTGAAAAATGCACTGTTCCTTATTGCAGGCGCCGTCATTTTCTATACCGGCCTGACCCGGGTGGAAGATATGCGGGGGCTGGGAAGGATAATGCCGGTGACCCTGGCCTGCCACACCCTGGTGTCCCTGACCCTGGTGGGCATTCCCCCTACCAGCGGTTTTATCAGCAAATGGTATCTTGCCCAGGGGGCGCTGTCTTCGGGTACCGGGGCCTGGGAGTATGTGGGGCCGGCGGTGCTGCTGGTCAGTGCCCTGCTGACCGCCGGGTATCTGCTGCCCCTGGCCATTGACGGATTCTTTCCCGGGACAGCGGCGCAGGGGCACGGACCGGCAGCAGGTGCGGCGGCTGTATCCGGGCACGGTCTGTCCGGGGCAGGCGGGATGGATGCATCCGGGCACGGGCTGCCCGGGGCAGATGGGACGGCCGCATCCGGGCACGGTCTGTCCAGGGCAGGTGAGACAGCCGCATCCGGGCACGGACCCGCTGCCAGGGCTGACGTTCTGCATCCCCTGATGCTTGTTCCGGTTGTGGTGCTGACTGCCGGGGCCGTACTGATGGGCTGCTTCCCGGTGCCGTTTCTGGCCGTGCTGGAAGCCATTGCAGGCCAGGTATTCTGATGGAGGGATGAGGAATGGATCAAATATTGTTGGCCGTACCGGCCCTCCTGCCGCTGGCAGGCGGCATGGGACTGCTTCTGGCTTCCCGGTCCGGGCATAGGAAGGCGAGCTATACCAAGCTGAAATGGTATGTGATGCTGATTACGGTCCTCAACAGCCTGGTGCTTCTGTGGCTGGTGTTTCATGCCGGCGTCCAGGACCACATGGTGCTGTTCCGTCTGTATGGGGCACTGCGGGTCAGCTTCTGTCTGGACGGCATGGGGCGGGTGTTTGCCGTGCTGATCAGTGTTCTCTGGCCTCTGGCTGTCCTGTATTCTTTTGAATATATGAAGGAGGAGGACCGGAAAGGAACGTTTTTCGCCTATTACCTGATGACTTACGGGGTCACGGCCGGGATTGCCCTGGCCGGAAACCTGATTACCTTGTATTTGTTCTATGAAATGCTGACCCTGGCCACATTTCCCCTGGTGCTGTTTCCCATGACCAGGGAAGCGGTGAGGGCCAGCCGCAAATATCTGTATTATTCCATCGGAGGGGCGGCGTTTGCATTTCTGGGGCTGGTGTTTGTGCTGACTTTTTCGGCCATCGGAAGTACGGATTTCAGGCCCGGCGGAATGCTGGACCTGGCGTTGGCAGATTCCAGGAAGAATACGCTGCTGCTTATGTATGTGCTGGCCTTTTTTGGGTTCGGCGTCAAGGCGGTGGTATTTCCCTGCCATAGATGGCTGCCTCTGGCTACGGTGGCGCCTACGCCGGTGACTGCTCTGCTTCACGCGGTGGCAGTAGTGAAATCCGGGGCATTTGCCATTCTGCGGCTGACCTATTTCAGCTTTGGGACAGAGTTCCTGGCGGGAACCTGGGCCCAGTGGGCGGTCATGGCCGCGGCCATGGTGACCATTGCCTACGGCTCCACCATGGCAGTGAAGGAGGTCCACTGGAAACGGCGTCTTGCCTATTCCACCACCAGCAACCTGTCCTATATTCTGCTGGCTGCTTCCATGATGAGCGGCCATGGTCTGGCCGCGGCCCTGGCCCACATGGTGTTTCATGCATTTATGAAGATCTGTTCCTTTTTCTGTGCCGGTGCGGTGATGCACCAGACCGGAAAGACCCATGTGTATGAGCTGGACGGTCTGGCCAGAAAAATGCCGGTGACCTTCGGCTGCCTGACTGTGGCCAGCCTTTCCCTGGTGGGCATCCCGCCTTTTGCCGGGTTCATCAGTAAATGGAACATTGCAGGGGCGGCATTTGCATGCGGGATGACGTCCGGGGCCGTAGGCGGGGAGGCCGGAGTGGAGGTTCTGACCGCAGGCGGGGGAAGCGGGATGCTGCCGCAGATTCTGGGCGGAATCGGCGGGATACTGCCTTTTGCGGCGGTTCTGGTGCTTCTGTACTCGGCCCTGATGACAGCGGTTTACATGCTGACCGTGCTGGTGCGGGCGTATGTGCCTGCAAAGGTGCGGGCCCATATGCCTGAACAGGCGCAGGCACATGTGCCTGCGGCGGAGGAGACCGCAGTAGGAGAAGCAGCCGGGGATCCGGGCTGGCGGATGCTGGTGCCGCTGGTGGTTTTTGCTGTGGTGATCCTTGGACTGGGGCTTTATTCCCAGCCGCTGTTGTCATTTCTCATGGAGATAGGAGGTGATGCCGCATGACACAGGCAGACTGGTATCTTCCCGGATTCTGCGGTATGGGGCTGCATCTGCGGCTGGACGGGTTCCGGCTGGTGTATCTGGGGATTGGGGTGCTGATGTGGGGCTGCAGCGGCCTGTTTTCCCGGGAGTATATGGCCCACTATAAGCGGAAACTGCGGTATTACGGATTCTTCTGGGCCACCTTTGTGGCCACGGCCGGGGTATTTCTGTCAGCAGACTTGTATACCACCTTTATCTTTTTTGAGATCATGTCCCTGACCTCCTATGTGTGGGTGGCATTTGACGAGAAGCCGGAGTCCCTGGAGGCGGCCCAGACCTATCTGGCCGTGGCGGTCATAGGCGGTATGGTCATGCTGATGGGGCTGTTTCTTCTGTCCCATCTTCTGGGAACCCTGGAGATTGACCGGATCCCGGCAGCCGCGGCACAGGCGGCGGCTGCCGGGCATCAGCCAGAGCTGTACGCGGCAGGGGGGCTTCTGCTCTTTGGCTTCGGGGCCAAGGCAGGATGTTTCCCGCTCCACATCTGGCTTCCCAAGGCCCACCCGGTTGCCCCGGCTCCGGCCAGCGCCCTGCTGTCCGGCATTCTGACCAAGACCGGGATCTTCGGCATTATCGTGGTATCCTGCGGAATGCTGGGCGGGGACCGGGCCTGGGGATTTCTGGTGGTGTGCCTGGGGCTGGTAACCATGTTTCTGGGGGCTCTGCTGGCGGTCTTTTCCATTAACCTGAAACGGACCCTGGCCTGCTCTTCCGTGTCCCAGATCGGATTCATTCTGACGGGAATCGGTATGAGCTGCATGCTGGCATCTGCCGGGGAGAATCCTTCCATTGCGGCAAGGGGAGCATTTCTCCATATGGTGAACCACTCCCTGTTCAAGCTGGTGCTGTTTCTCTGTGCCGGTGCCGTATATATGAACCTGCACCGGCTGGATCTCAATGAGATCCGGGGCTTCGGGCGGAGGAAACCGCTGCTGGCCTTCTGTTTCCTCATGGGAGCCCTGGGCCTGGGCGGCATTCCCGGGTGGAGCGGCTATGTCAGTAAGACCCTGATCCACGAAAGTATTGTGGAATATGGGGAAATGGCCGGCGGGGTGGAAGTGGCCGCTGCTGCCGGGGCAGGAGGAGCAGGCGCCGGAGCGGAAATGGCTGCTGCTGCCGGGGCAGCCGGAACCGGCGCCTGGGGCGGTCTGGCCGGGTCTCCGGGGTTCTGGACCGTTGCCGAATGGATATTTCTGTTTACCGGCGGTATGACGGTGGCCTATATGCTGAAGCTGTTTTTCGCCATCTTCGTGGAAGTCAACCAGGACCCGGTCCGGCAGGCAGAGTACGACGGGATGTCAGGCAGATACATGAAACCGGCCAGCACCCTGGCCCTTGTGGTTCCCGCGGTACTGGTTCCGGTGATGGGGCTGTTTCCCGGGGTTACCATGAACCGGCTGGCAGATCTGGGACAGGGATTCTTCCTGGCAGAAGGAATGGAACATGGAGTCCATTATTTCAGCCTGGGGAATTTAAAAGGAGGCCTGGTGTCGGTGACCATAGGCGGTCTGGTGTACGGATGGGTGATCCGGCAGTGGATGATGGGGAAAATGCCCGTGGCCGGGGAAGGAGCTTCCGGACAGGAACTGTCCAGAGGCTACTTAGACCGCTGGCCCCAGGCCCTGGATCTGGAACATCTTCTTTACCGCCCCGTGCTGGGGAGGCTGCTTCCAGGGATATGGGGCGCTGTGTGCGGATTTGTTGACCGGTATGTGGTGTCAGCGCCGGTGTCCCTGTTCCTGGCTGTCTCTGCCGTAGTTTGCAGGGCCATGGACCAGTGGGCTGACGGGCTTATCCTTCTGGCCAGGGGAACCACCCACAGGCAGATGCGGACAAAGCCCCGGGAACACCAGGACCGTCTGGCCCGGTGGCTGGGCCAGATGATGGACCGGTGGCTCCGGTTCCGGCTGCATCTGCGGGGCCAGGATCTGCCGCCGGATCTGCTGCCGTCCCATGTTCCCGGACTGGTGCGGCTGGAACAATCCATCTGGCGTACCGGCCATCTGGTGGAGGAAAGCTTCTCCTTCGGACTGATGCTGTTCTGCCTTGGACTGTGCCTGACACTGGGATATCTGCTTTTGGAATTTGTGCGGATTTGAATAGGTGGAAAAGTTCTTTTTACACTTGACATGAATGTCAAAAAATGCTATATTAAGTGCAGTGAAAAATGCATTTGAACTGTTATATTTGAACGCTATCCAGATCATTCTCTGATCATTCTGCGATTCAGTTATCCTTCATGGAACGGGAGGAACCGGATGGAAACATTCTTACAAGCCAGCTTGACGTCTGGTTTCGTCCGGTTTTCCCCGCTCCATGAACTGTAACTTCAATTCGTTACTATTCACGGGGGGGGCATCTTCTTGTCCGGCTATGCCGGACAAGAAGTATCGGGCGTCCGCCCGATGTGGAAAACTGGACAAAAACATTCTTACAAGCCAGCTTGACATCTGTTTTCGTCCAGTTTTCCCCGCCCCGTGAACTGTAACTAAATCATAACTCTTCCCGGGAAGTGCCCTTGTCTTACTACGGAAACCATGCTAAAATAAACGAAAGCGAAGGTGATGTCTATTGGCAGCGAAAGATGCCGTGACAAAAGACTACATGAGAAATCCAGCCGTTTTTGCGGATGCATTTAATTTTCTGCTTTATGGTGGCAGGTCCGTGATTAATCCGGAAAAACTTCATGACCTGGATACGGTGGAGATTGTACTTCCCTATGGGGAGGATGGAACCGTGGCGCCCACCCAGAAATACCGGGACAATCTCAAGTACCTGACCTCCATGGAAGACGGGCAGGCCGCTTATGTGGTTCTGGGTGTGGAGGCCCAGTCAGAAGTGTCGTATGCCATGCCCATGCGGGATATGCTTTACGATGCCATGCAGTACACCCGGCAGGTGGAGACAGCGTCCAGGTCCCACCGGGCGGAGGCCAGGAAGCGGCAGGAAGGGAAGCCGGTCAGCAGCGGAGAGTTTTTGGGCGGCTTTTACAAGACGGACCGTCTTCTGCCGGTGATCACCCTGGTGGTGCTGTTCAGCCCTGAGCCCTGGGACGGCCCCATGAGCATTCACGGGATGCTGTCCGGTGTGGAAAAAGAAATTCTGCCCTTTATTGCGGATTACCGCATCAACCTGATCGCACCGGCAGCCCTGGACGAAGCATCCATGGACCGGTTCCAGAGCAGTCTGCGGGAGGTATTGCTTTTCATTACCCTCAGTGGCCCCTTGTTCACTGAGGGTAAGTATTCCACAGACAAAAAGCAGTTAAAGAGACTGCTGGATACGGATACCCACTACCAGGCAATGGATCTGGATGCAGCCACTGTAATTAACACGGTCACCAACACAAAACTGAAGCTGAAAAAGAAGGAGGGGAAAGTCAATATGTGCCTTGCAATAGAAGAGATGTGCCGGGAAAGCCGGCTGGAAGGAGAAAAAAAGGGCCAGAAGAAGGGCGAAAAACTGGGAGAAAAGAAAGGCGAGAAACGGGGCCGGCAGACAGGAATCCGTCTGATCAACGAACTGAATGGAATACTGATCGAACGGAACCGGATCGATGATTTAAAACGGGCAGCCCGGGAGCCGGAGTATCAGGCCAGGCTCATAGAGGAACTTCTCCCTGACAGCATCTCCATAATATAAGCCATAAAAATCAATCCCCCGCAGAGACTAGTACACCGTCTTTGCGGGGGTTTTTTGTGTCGCAGATCATGGGAAACTGCCTTTTTTTCAAAAGTTACAAGAAAAAATTTCAAAACGTCCAAATTTGCCCTTTCGCGAGACACTTTGCGAGATAGGGTGTGTGGTATAATATGAATACTTAGCGAATGCAAGCCGCAGGCGCCGCAAGAGCTTAGTATGAATATATGCCTGTCCACTTAGTGAATGGGAGCCGCAGGCGCCGCATGAGCTTAGTGGACATGTATAATATACATGAAAACAGGAAACCGTAGGGAAAAAGACCAGTATAATGAAAAAAGGAGTCAAAAACCATGGAAAAGAAAAGCACATCCGGAAAAACCAGGTACACCGCCGCAGAGTACAAAGCGGTACGCCCCTGCTCCAGAACCGCCTTGTCCGCCATGCAGAACCATCCAGTACCTGTCAGGACCGGGGACCAGACCAGCGAAGCCTTGTCCGCCTTCCGTGTTTACCTGGTAGCCAGGGACATGAAGGCCAACACCGTGGACAAATACCTGCGGGACGTGAAGCATTTTCTCTATTTCAACCAGGGCCGGGACCTGGACCATGATGCTGTGGCCTGCTTCCGGGACTATCTGACCGATTTTTATGAGCCTGCCAGCGCCAATTCCATGCTGGCGGCCCTGAACCGGTTTCTCAAGTACGTGGGACGGGAGGACTGCTGTGTCCATGTGCTTCGGGTCCAGCGGGAAATCTTCCGGAAGGAGTCAAAGGACATGACCGTGGAGGAATACCAGCGTCTGGTGATCCAGGCCGAGAAGGAGGGCAACCAGCGTCTGGCCCACATGATCCAGACTATGGCAGGCTGCGGCATCCGGGTAGGGGAGCTGTCGGCAGTGACTGTGGAAGCCCTGGACCAGCCCACGGTGTCCATTAACTCCAAAGGAAAGATCCGCCAGATTCTCCTGCCGGATTCCCTGGCAGAGAAGCTGCGCGTCTATTGCCGGACCATGGGCCTGACCTCCGGGTGTATTTTTGTGACCCGCAGCGGCAGGCCTGTGGACCGCCGCAACATCTGGAAGGAAATGAAGAACCTGTGCAGGCGGGCCGGAGTGGACGAGAGCAAGACCTTCCCCCACAACCTGCGCCATCTGTTTGCCCGGTGCTTTTACGAAAAGGAGAAGGATATTGTCCGTCTGGCCGATTATCTGGGCCACAGCAATGTGGAGACTACCCGCCGTTACACCGTTACCAGCCAGATGGAAGACTGTAAGAAGGCACTGGAGATGGGGCTGGTGGTCAATACGGAATCTGTCCGTCCGGAAACCTCCGGCAGCAGCGGGCACCGGAAGGGAAGGTATGAGAAAAAGCCTGAGGCCGGCGGCACAGGCGCTGTCTGCATGGATCGTGACTGGAAAAAGGCAGCCGGAAATACCATGGGCCAGTATAGGCCGGCCTCCGGAGATGCCTCTGGAACCGTACAGACGGAGAGCGGTCATAAATGGAAGCAGGGAGGAAGAGCCTCTGAAATAAAAAATAGTATGACATAACATACATTTTGTCGTATATCCAGGAATTCCGGGAGCCCTCCACTTTCCCATGCGCTGTTTTTTGCGCATTAAAAAAGGCATCCCCAGGCCATGCGGACCTTTTCGGATACCGGAAAATCCCTTTTGTCAGGCATGTCAAATCGCCATGTCTGTTCAGAGTGCACCAAAACAGACCCACCCCGGATACAGCTTCGGTGTCAGTCTCAATAAAAGTATATTTCTGGAAAAAAAGTTATTAAAAACATTGAATTTTATAACCAAAGGGTGTATAGTTAATTTATGTAGAAAGTGATTCTGTATATCATAATTTACCAGTACGACATAATGTATGTTATGTCATGACATATTAAAGGGAAGGGGGGAAGGCATGTTCATTAAGGAAGAATCAGAAGTCGCAGCCGGAAAAGGCAGCCCCAGGATTCCGGGACAAAGGACCGCGGGACCAGAACCGGACAGCGCATTTCCGGGGGAAGCCCCCATGGACATGGAGCCGTCCGCCGGAAATCCTTCCCAGGGTCCAACTGCCATGCTGATCCGTATCTTTGGCAGGAAAGACCAGGAGCTTTACGGTGACATTGTCCATTATGGGCTGAAGAAGCCGGTACCCTACCGGGGTGCGGCGGAGCTGGTCTTAAGAATCGATGCCATCAGCCGCAGCCTGGGGCATCCGTCAGCGGAAAGCCCCGGAACCTCTGGAAACAGGTTTCACAGCGTCCGCAGAATCAGGGGCGGAACCGGCAATGTCCTGCCGGAGGAATACTGGCAGGAGGAAGAGGCCGGACCGCCGCCCAGGGTGCGGGATACCATCTATCTTCAGCTCATTGGAATCCAGCACACCAGCATACAGGGGAGAATCTGCGGGAAAGTCACTAAGAAAAAGTATATCACATTTCGCAGCGCTTTGGAACTGATTTATCTGTTGTCAGAGGCGGTTTAATGACGGTTTGTTGTAACAGTTCAAGGGTATCTGAACTGTTACGGTTCGTTATTGTCCGCTGAGGGTACATCCCAATGCAGGAAACGTTTCACGACGTTTTTTAATACAGGGAATTCTGCACACAGAATACCCAGCAAAATTTAAAGAAGGAGAGAGGGATTATGTTGAGAAAGCTTCGCAAGAACTACAGACGCCTGGTAGCATTTATGCTGACCGTTGCCATGACATTCGCCAATGTGGCAGCAAATCTGAATGTGGCGTTTGCAGCCGGTGAAGAGCAGGAAGCCTTGTTCCTGGTTGATGGCGAAGACCTGCGGGAAGCGATTCAGGATGCCATGGACCATGGCGAAACCTTCCGGTTCAGCTCTTTGGAGCTGAAGGCAAAGAAGAAGAGCCTGAAGACTTCCTATGAGAAACTGATTGGAGGAAAGGACGGAGCGGTCTACCAGCTGGATGTGGAAGTGGATGACGGTTATGCCCCGGAGGGTACTTCCGTGGAAGTGTTCTACAATGCGGGCACGGATGATGTGATCTTCTTGTTCATCAACGAAAGTGACATGGTAGTCAGCTTCCGGGCCAATGTAGACGGCTACGAAACAGGGCGGGTGGCCATCAATCCCAATGCAGCCAATGTGGATGATGCGGAAGCCTCCTATGTGGAAGACTACAGCAGCACCACCATGATTGACGACATGCCCCACACTGCGGGAGCAGAGGTCTTAAACCCGACCACCGGGGCAGACGCGGACGAAGGAACGCAGGCAGACCCCACCGGTGAGGACCAGGAAACGGAAGCAGGGCCCGCCGTCCCCACAGAAGGAACCGGGGCAGAGGAGAGCACAGGCGCCGAAGAAAGCACAGGAGCTCCGGAAGGAACCGGGCCAGAGGTGAGTACAGGCGCCGCAGACGGAACTGAGGCAGAGGAAGGCACGGGAGCCCCGGAAAGCACCGGTGCCCCGGAGGAAAATGAATCCCAGGAGACCGGGGAGCCCACAGAGGAAACCACAGCCGAAGAAAATAACGGAGCCCAGGACGGGGAAGCCGTGGAATCTGTGGAGGAAAATGCAGACACCGAAAGCCTGACCGGGGCCCAGGAGCCCCAGGAGGAAGAACCGGAGACACCGGCCCAGGAGGAAGCGGAGGATGTCCAGGAAGCCCAGCCGGAAGCAGCAGCCGGGACAGAAAGCGTTGCCATGGGGATCTCTGTCCGGAAGCTGTCCCAGGTAGCATCCAGTGTGGAGGTTCTGGAGGATGCTGATATTGTGACAGAGCCGGAGGAGGTTTCCCAGGACGAGGAACCGGAGACTACCGAAGAGGTCCAGGAAGAAGAGACGGAAGCCGAAACGGAAACCGAGCCGGCCCAGGAATCCGGGACCGGCGGCCAGGCGGAACCGGAGGACAGCACAGACGACGGCCAGACCGGTAATACCCCGGACAGCGGCACAGACAGCGAAACCAGCAACGGAGCCGACGATGAAACCGTTGATGCAGCCAACCCCGGAACCAGCGATGGAGCCGACAGCGGCACAGGCAACGGAACCAGCGATGGAGCCGACAGCGAAACCAGCGATGAAACCGGTGATGCAGCCGCCCCGGGAACCAGCGATGGAACCGGCAGCGAATCCGGCGACGCAGCAGGCAACGGGACTGACACTGAACCCGTCACCCCATCAGAAGAAGAAACAACAGCACCGGACACCGGAATCCAGGATTCCACAGAGGACAACGAAACCGACGCCGGGAACGAAAGCAGGCCGGAGGAATCCCAGCCTGAACCCACCGCTCCGGCAGAGACGCCCGGGGACACCGGAAGCACGGAAGAACTTCCCTCCGGGGACATTTCCCAGGAAGATCCTGACGAAATCCAGATGGACGGACAGCTTCTGGAGGACGACGACATTGAAATCCTGGGAGAACTGGAAGGTAAGGCTTATGATACCGTAACCATCCTGGACAGCGCCAATGCCAGGGCATGGAAAGTCGCTTTCAGCCGGATCGAAGAGATCATCATCCCCGGGGAAGCCGATTATGCGGTAGAATACCATGTGAACAATCCGGATGCAGCCATTGTAAAAGGTGCGGACCATGTGGCCCCAGGCCAGGACCTGTACTTTGCCGTGGAGCTGAAACCGGGCTTTGAGATTTCCGCCGTGTATGCCAACGGCACGGAGCTGGAGGCAGCCGATGACCCGGCAGAGCTGGCAAGCGGCTCTGACTGGACCGGATATGCCCATGTGTATCTGGCGGCAGGGGTGGAAGAAGACCTGTGGATTGATATTGAGACAGAGGAACTGGATAAGACCATACCGGCAGCAGACTACACCGGCGAGACGGAGGATGCCCTGTTTACGGTCAGCGTTCCCGACGGGGCTTTTGAAGAAGAAGTAAGCCTGCAGGTGTCCCGGATCGATGACCCGGACCGTGTGGAAGAACTGAAGGTCCAGGCAAACGGGCTTGTGAAAGACGGGCAGACCATTGCGGATATTCTGGTTTACGATGTGTCCTTTATCTCCAAAGAAACCGGCGAAGAGGTGGAGCCGGCCAGACCGGTCCGGGTCCGCGCACGGATGAAGACCCCGGTGGTATCCCAGGAGACAACGGAACAGCAGCTTCGTATCACCGAGATTTCCGTGGTCCATTTACCGGAAGATAAAGCAGCGGAGGTAGTGGCCTCCACGGAAAATGCAGAAGCAACCGAGTTTAAGTTCCAGGCCGACAGCTTCTCCGAATTCCTGTTCCTGGCCATGACCGATGCAGAGCTGGCCAACGGGGTGGCCAAGATTGTCACCGAAGACGGCGGCGAGACGAAAACCACCTATTATGCCACCATCCAGGAGGCAGTCAATGCAGTAGGCGGAACCGGCGACAACGCCCAGCCCCAGGGTGCGGAGATCGTTCTCATGGCAGATGTGAAGGAAAATATCACCTCTTCCAATAAGGACTACACCCTGAACATGGACGGCTATAAGCTTACCAGCGGTGAGATGGGTAAGAGCATCTATATGGTAAAGGGCGGCACCGTGACCATCAAGAACGGTACCATCTACGGAGCTTACAAGAATCCGGACCGGTCCGGCAGCATCTACGGAATCGAGAACAGCGGAGCAGAGCTTACCCTGGTAAACTGCCGGATTACGGACAATGAGCAGAGGGGTATCTATGCTTCCAAGGGAAGCCTGACCCTGGAAAACTGTATCGTAAGCAACAATGGAAGCAACGGAATCGAAGCTTCCGGCTGTAATGTAACGATAACCGGAAAGGGTGAATTTAAGAATAATGTAGACGGATACTCAGGGAGTGCCATCTACGTGTCCAATGCCAGCCTGACCATGGATGGAAAGGGCAGTATCATTGATGTCAGCAGCAATGTTCCCAAATCCTCCAGCAGCGGGGCGATCTATGTAAGAAACGGTGAGGTCAGTATCAAGGATGTACTTCTGACACACAACACCTCCGGCGCCATTGTGGTCAGCAATACCAGCCAGAATGTTGCCCTGGAGAATGTGGAGATTGCCTATCAGGCGGAGGGGAAAAACGACAGCTCCCTCTATGTGACCACCACCACCGGCACCATGACGGCGGACAACTGTAAGATTCATGATAACACAGTCATAGGAAGCAGAAACGGAAGCGTCAGCTACATGGATTTTATCGTGTCCTTATACGGGAACGGTAAAAAGACCTTTAACAACTGTCAGTTTTATAACAATGCAGGCAATACCCAAAGCGGATACCAGACCAAGGGGGTTGTGTTTGTCCGCCAGGGAGAGGCAGAATTTAATGACTGCTCCTTTACCGGCAATAAGGATTTCACTTACACCGGAGGTGTGATCTATGCCGGCAACAACAGCAGCAATGTTTCTACCGTACACTTAAACGGCGGAATCATATCCGGAAACAGTACCAAAAACGGTGCTGTGTATGTGAAAGGATATACCAGCACAAAACCGTCTACGGTCTATGTAAAGAATACGGTGATCCGGGACAATACAGCCAGCAATACCAATGGAGGCGGCGTCTACCTGGGCTCAAACGGCAAATTTGTCATGGACAGCGGAGCGGTTTATAACAACGCGCCCCATGACTTGTATTCCGAGTCCTCTGTTTCTGGTGCATTTACCGTGCCGGAAGCCAGCGAGATGGTGGATTCTGAACTGGATGAGACTTATTTCCAGGAACGTCAGTATGCCTGGAAATATGGAAATACCACGGTGAAAGCATCCGAACTGAACTGGCAGAGCAGAAGAGGATTTGTCGCCACCCAGTCCCTGATGGGCGCCGCGCAGAATAAGCGGACCGGCGAGACCTATGCTACCCTTAACGCAGCGGTGGACGCGGCAGCAAGCGGCGATACCATCTCTCTGGTGAATCCAGGCACCATTGAAGCCAACAAGATTAACTGTGATGCCCAGATTTATGTCCAGAACGGCAAGTCGGTTACCATTGAGCTTAACGGCTTTACGGTAGAAGCCACAGGAACCGCAGCAGACTACAGAGCCAACAACAACGGACTGCTGCGGGTGGGATCCAGGGCCAGTGTGACCCTGACCGGAGACGGCAAGTTGTGCAACAAGGTATTTGTGGGAAGCAACAGTACCCTGAATCTAAACGGAAACATTGACATCCAGACCATGCATTATAATGATAAGAGTGATGCAGGGAGCCCCCTGATCCTCTACGGCACGGCCAATGTCAACAGCAGTATGGACAGCCTGAAGGTCTACATGGGAGGCGGAAACTTCCATGTGGCGGAAGGAACCAGTGTGGGTATGCTGAGGCTGGAGGCCAATGTGCCTTTTACAGACCAGGCCTATCCCAAGACCGTAACCATTGACGGAACGATCGGGACCATGGAGCTGACCCAGCAGTGCAGCAAGAACGTGCGGTATGACAGCTTCTCCGCCATTACCATCAACGGAAACGTAGGCACCCTGACAGCCGTCCAGGACGGTATGCGCTACAGTAAGGGAAGTACCAACACCCTGACCATCAACGGCAGCGTGGACCACATGACCCTGACCCAGGGCAGTACCAGCAGCGGCGCGGCCTGCTACGGAAGGACCGTTACCATCAACGGCCCGGTAGGAAGCTTACATGCAACCCAGGCAGCTTCCGCCAACGGATCGGTAAGCCTTCTGGAGCTGAATAATGAGATCGGAAGCCTGACCCTGAAACACCTGGGAAGCTCTTCCAAATATTATCCTTTGACCAGAGCAGGGGAAGGATTCTTTGCAGACAGCATGACCCTGATTCCGGCCATTCCCTCCAGGGAGGGCGTCACCAGGGAAGATCTGGTTAACCAGGCTGTGGATGCGGAACGGAATGATATCATGATGCTCCGGCTGCCGGAGGGATACGGAAGAGCCCAGGAGCTGGCAGAAGCCAGTGAATGGCGGGCACCGGAACTGAACAATAAGCCTATTACCCTGGTTGACGGAATCGACTACAACTATCTGACCAGTGTGGCAGTAGGCCAGGACGGCAACATTGTCCTTACAAAGAGCAGCGGTGTATTCGTATATCTGGACCCTGCAAACGGCGTTGACTCCAATACGGGTATGGCAGCCGGCCAGCCGGTCCAGACTCTGGAGGAGGCTCTGCAGGTACTTGCAAAAGCCCAGGCGGAAGGCCTTTTGAAGGAACCGGTGATCTACTTAAAGAGCGGCCTGGAGCTTACCGGAGACCAGACCCTGGACCAGGAGGGTGTGATCCTCCAGCGTTATCCTGCCTACAAGGGGGCCCTGCTGAAAGTTAAGAGCGGCACCCTGACCCTGAAAAAGATTACCCTGGACGGAAGCAGCACAAAAGAAGCCAAGGCAGAGGCCCCCCTGGTTGTAGTGAACAAAGGGGCAGCCCTCCATGTGGAAGACGGCGCAGTAGTGCAGAACAACACCAACACCTATACCAACATTGCGTCCAATGGCGGCGAATCCAAGTACGAGGGCGGCGGTATCTGGAATGCCGGAACCATGACCATGACCGGCGGCACCATCCAGGGCAACAGCGCTGCCTGCGGAAGCGGTGTATTCACCCAGGGAGCCTTTGAGATGACCGGCGGAACCATCACCGGGAACCATGGCGCAGGCAAATTCAAAGAAAACACCATTCCCAGCAGTGTCAACAATGCCGGAGGCGGCGTATTCATCGGATACAGCAGCGGCAGGATGGACATGAGCGGCGGTACCATATCCGGCAACACGGCAGACATGGGCGGCGGAATCAGTGTCGGTAACGGAGACGCAGGATGGTTCCGGGGAGCCAGCCTTTCCATGACCGGCGGCACCATTGAAGGCAACACAGCCACCAATACCTCTGCCTACCAGAATTCCTATGCCGGAGGCGGCGGAATCTATATTCAGGCAGGATGTAAAGCCGTGATCAGCGGCGGCTCCATTGTAGGAAATACCTGCATGGGCAACCTGTTTGGCGGAGGCGGTATCTACGTCAACGGCGATGATGCCTTTGAAAAGAAGAATAACATTCCGGCCGGAAGACTGGAACTGACCAATGTTCTGATCAGCGGAAATGACGGCGGAGCCGGAGTGGCCGTATGTGAAGACGGTGACATGAAGGTGTATCTGACAGACGGCGGCATTATCCACGGCAATACATCCGGTTCCAGGTCCTGGGATCTGTACGCGGCATCCTATGACAATAGTCATGGCGGTCTGGGCGGCGGTGTCCAGAAGAAAGGGGAGCTGTACGTATCCCGGTACATGCTGGGCGGCGGTGCCTACCTGTGGAAGGATCTGGAGACCGGAGAGCTGGTAAGCTCCGGCGACCTGCGCTCCCATTACAAGGGACTTAAGGTCTACTCCAGTGCAACCCAGATCACAGGAGAGAATGATATTCAGGTCCGCATTACCGGCAACCATTCTGCCACCACCGGAAGCGGTGTAGGCGGCAACGGGGATGTGATCATTGGAAAAGATACCACATCCGATGACCGGATGAGCGTTACTGTGAAGAAACAGTGGAATGTACCTCTGGAGGATGTTTCCAGAATCACCGTTACCTATGATCTGTGGAGCAAACCCACGGAGGCAGTAGCTGCGGATGAGATTCCCAGCAAGGAAAACGGCTGGGTTCTGGAAGACAGTGCCGAACGGTCCATTGCCTTTGAGGGCGGGCTTCTGTCCAAACCCTACTGGCCGGATGCCGTATTTACCCAGCTTCCGAAGACAGAGCTGGACAGCGGCAAGGAGCTGACCTACCGGGTCACGGAGCGGGTGGATGCAGACGGACGGTTCCTGTGCGAAGGCGTGGTGGAAGATTCCGGGCATGATAACACCTTTATCATCACCAACAGGGTAGTCTGTTCTTTGAGACTGACCAAAAAGGTGGTGGATATGTATGAAACAGAATCCGCCGGCGATACCGGCTTCCGGTTCACGGTTACTTTGAAAGACCCGGAGGGCAGGCCTTACACAGACGCATCCGGTGTTACGGACCAGGATGGCCAGCCGGTAGTATTTGATGAAAAGGGAACCGTTGCGGTCGAGCTGAAAGCCGGCGAGACCGTAGACTTCCATGGACTGACAAAAGGCACCACTTACACCATTGAGGAAGAGAAAAACGACGATTACAACACCGGAATCGAGATGAGCTGGGGAACCGGAACTTCGGCAGTGAGCCAGAAGATCAACGGCACCGTTGCCAGCAACAAGATTGAGACCATCGGGATAACCGCCGTAACCTATACCAATGAGACCAAAGAACCGCACGGAAGCCTGACCATTGAAAAGACGGTAAAGGGCACCACCGGCGATACCGGAAAACAGTGGAATTTCCGTGTGAAGCTGATGAAAGCCAACGGAGATCCCCTGGCAGAGATCGGCAAAGTGTTTAAATTCACCTATGTGAAGCATCTGGGCACCGGTGAAGAGACCGGAGAGGTGCGGGTAGACGATGACGGTATGGCCATATTCTACCAGGCAGGCTCGTCCCGGGGCAGCACTTCCATCGGTCTGGCCCACGGCCAGTCCGTGACCATTGACGGTCTGCCGGAGGGAGCCGGATATCTGGTAACCGAGGACGAGGCCAATACCGGTGGCTATGTTACCACCGTTACCGGAGACCAGGGAACCATTGTTAAGAAACAGAACCACAAAGTAACATTTACCAATACGGAAACCGGCGGCCTGATGATCCACAAGACCGTGGAAGGGGAAACCGGGGACCGGGAAAAGGCCTGGGAGTTTACACTGAATCTGGACCTTACGGACCAGGATGGCAGTTCCCTTCTGGCAGGAACCGAGGACCCGGAGACCATGATCACCTATAAGAAATATGCAGGTGCCCCGGACACAGCAGAAGGAACCGTGCTGGAGGAAGGGAACATTCCGGTAAATACGGAGAAAGCCCAGGCAGAATTTACCTTTACCTTAAAACACGGTGAATATCTTACCATCCACAACCTGCCTACAGGAACCCGGTACCAGGTTCTGGAGAAGGAAGCCAATACCGGAGGCTATCTGACCACAGTCAGCCTGGACGGAACCATGGCAGACCAGGGTTCCGGCACCATCAGCCGGGACGGGGAAGCAGAGGTTCATTTCACCAACCGTCTGGAGCTGACGGAAGTGGAAGGTGTCAAGGTCTGGGAGGATGCAGCCAACCAGGACGGCAAACGTCCCCAGAGCATCCGGGTGAATCTGCTGGCAGACGGCCAGCCGGTTGCCAGCCAGACGGTTACTGCCCCAGGCGAAGGAAGCAGTGACAGGTGGAGCTGGAAATTCTCCGGTCTGCCCAGGTACAGGGACGGAAACGAGATTGTCTACACGGTTACAGAGGATGTGGTGGCAGACTACAGCACCGGATATTCCAGGGCTGGGGACGGAAGCTTCATCATCACCAACCAGTATACACCGGGAGTTACCAGCTACAGGGTAGAGAAACGGTGGGCAGACAGTGACAACAAGGATAAGCTGAGACCGGAAAGCATCACCGTACAGCTGATGCAGAACGGTACAGCCATGGGACCGGCAGTGGTTCTCAACCAGGCAGGCAACTGGACCTATGAATGGAAAAACCTGCCCCAGAAACTCAACGGCAAAGACGTGGAGTACAAGGTGGCCGAAATCCAGGTAACAGACGGTTATACTGTCAGCTATGTCTATAGCGGCAATGTGGCAGTCATTACCAACACCCACACACCGGTGACTCCTCCGCCGACCCCAGGCAAGCCTAACCGGCCTGGCGGCGATGGCGGCGGTGGCGGTGGCGGCGGTTCCAGCGACGGAGGCAACCCGCCTACAGTACCCATTGATCCGGGCGAAGTGCCCCTGGCGAAACTGGACGACCAGGATATCCTCAACATCATTGAGGATGAGGACGTTCCCCTGGCAGCCCTTCCAAAGACCGGCCACAGCAGCAGCGCAGCCCTGATGTTCATGCTTTCCGGCATGATGATGGCAGCCTTTGCCGCAGTGACGGGGAAGAAGGAAGAAGAGTAAGGGGAGATATTCCGGAACTGAAAACATAAGAAAAACCAGGTAAAAAAGAATACATAAGAGAAAATAATCCCATGAAGTTTTTCATGGGATTATTTTTTGCTTGACCATGTCAGCTCCATAGCCTTCTGAACCTCCAGAAGGTCACAGCGTACTGGCCCGCTCCCGAATATTCTGATGAAAATTGATTACATTATGCTCATATTCGTCATTCATCAGCGGCGAGGTAATGAGGAAATCCGCAGTTGCCTTATTGTTGGCAATGGGAATATCATACACCTGGGCGATCCGCAGAAGGGCCTTTACATCCGGATCATGAGGCTGGGCAGTCAGGGGGTCCGAGAAGAAGATTACGAAATCCACCCTTCCCTCCACGATCTTGGCACCGATCTGCTGGTCCCCGCCCAGGGGGCCGCTGTTGTAGCCCTTCACCGGAAGCCCGGTGGCCTCAGTGATCATCCTGGCGGTAGTTCCTGTACCGCAGAGAAAATGCCCTTTCAGAATCTCTTTATGGGTTTCGCACCACTGGATCAGCTCATGCTTCTTCTGGTCATGGGCGATCAGTGCAATGTTCTTCTGTTTACCGATCGTTAACGTTAAAAAATCCATATAAACCATCCTCCTTTCAGGTCTGGTGCAGTGCGGGATATTGCCGCATTGGAGCATCATGCCACAGACCAGGAAAAATGTCAAGAAAAACCACAATAAATTCACAATTGCCTGCAAATACCTTGTTATCAGGCAGTTTTCGCAAAAAACAGTCAGTCCATCCCGTGAATTCTGGTGGTTTTCCTACAAGAAATTTGTCACAGAACAGGAATCCCGCCGGATTCTCTGTATAAACTGACCCGGACCGGAAGCCATATGGCAGGCGATTTCGTTGCTTCTTCACCCTGATACATTGTTACATTAATTACTTCGAAATAAATGCAGCGATGTATTAGCCCTTCAGAATCCCCGTGAACGGTTGCGCTTCCATTTCCAAACAGCTTATAAATAGGAAGTTATCCAAAAAAATTTAAAAATATTCCTCTACTTAATCATAATTCTCAACCTTACCTCATAAGATATAGTATTCATGCTGTTAACGTATCACCAAACATAGAGGCGTAAGGAGAGAAGAGAAATCATGGACGAGACACATTATTCCATATCGGAGGCGGGAAAGCTGGTGGGCGTGGAATCCCATGTGCTCCGGTACTGGGAGGACGAGCTTCAGCTGGAAATACCCCGCAACGGAAAAAGCCACCGGTATTATACGGAACTACATATCCGGTTATTTCAAAAGATTAAGGAACTGAAGGAAAAAGGCTACCAGCTTAAGGCCATCGAGCAGGTACTGAAAAAAATGATTGACGGGGAAGATGAAGGGAATCCCGACGGACTGCTGGAGCAGAATGCAGTCAATATTCTAAAAGAAGGAAACGTGGAGGGCGAAATGGAAGGCGAGGCAAAGATTCGGATGCTTCAAAAAAAGGAAAATACGGCAGTTCTGGGCACCCAGGAGAAGATGGAACAGTTCCAGCAGTTAATGAACCATGTGATCGGACAGGCTGTGGGTCAGGCCATCCGGGACAACAATGAGGTCCTCAGCCAGGAGATCAGCCGCCAGGTCAATGACCGCATGGTCCAGGAGATGGAGTACATGATGCGGGTCAATGACGAACGCCAGGAGGAACGGTTCAAGATGCTGGACGAGCAGCTTCGGGCCTACCAGAAGGAAAGCAAAGGCAAGGCCGAAGCTGCCGCCACAAGACTGCCATTCTTTAAGAAGAAAAAGTTCGGACGCAGCGGGAAGAAACTGTAGGCTTTAAACCTGACCGCTTACGGGGCGCCATCTTTATTTCCGGCTATGCCGGACAAACTCCCGGAAGATTCCTTCCGCCACCGGGTCCTGCTCCCACAGATATTCCGGATGCCACTGGACCCCCAGGAAGAACCCCGGATATTCCGGCATTTCCAGGGCTTCCACCAGCCCCTCCGGTGCATATCCGGTGGCTGCAAGTCCAGGAGCCAGCCTCCGCACCGCCTGATGGTGCATGCTGTTGACCTGGATTACACCAGGCCCCAGAGCCAGGGCGCCAGTTTCCGGCTGGCACTCCCGCCCCCTGTCCTGCGCCACGGCTCCGGCGCCGGGAATGGGTGCCTGCCGGACAATCCGCTCCAGCAGTGTCCCAGGCACCACCTCCACCGTGTGGGAAGGAATCTCATACCCAAAAGGCTGGGTGTGGGCCACGGGAAATTCCTGCCGGAACTGGCTGGGAATATCCTGGTAGATATCCCCGCCCAGGCTGATGTTGAGAAGCTGGATACCCCGGCAGATGCCCAGGACCGGCTTTTTCTCCTTCATCACCAGCTTTAAGAGGGCAAACTCCAGAGTATCCCGTTTGGGAGACACATTGCCGCAGTGGGCCTGGGTCTGCTCCCCGAAGAAGAACGGATGGACATCCGGTCCGCCGGTAAACAAAAAGCCGTCGAATTCCCGGGCAATGTCTTCCAGATCCTCCTGGGAATTGTCCAGGGGCAGGGTCACCGGAATCCCCCCGGCGTGCTGGATGGCCCGGATATAACCAGGCCGCATGTAAGGCTCCATCCGGTCGATGTTGTAGTTGGGAGTCAGAGCAATCATTGGTTTTCGGGTTGTCATAACAGAACCTCCTATAGAATTTGTGTTACAGTTCACGGGGCGGGGAAAACTGGACGGAAACAGACGTCAAGCTGGCTTGTAA
>CAJTOV010000026.1 GCA_910577765.1 uncultured Lachnospiraceae bacterium | reverse complement strand
GCAATACTGCTTATGACAGCCGGACTCCTGGGATGCTCTGCCAGGGAGACGGCGCCGGCAGAGATCATAGCGGACCCGGCACAGCTTGAGGAACTTCTTGTGCCAGTGACGTAAAAACAGAAAACTCCCTCATTTTTTTGCGGTTACAGAGAAAAACTCCCTCATTTTTTTGTGAAAATCTTGAATAATTCCCTCATTTTTTGTATAGTATAGGGATGGAGGGAGCCATTTACGGTTGTAGACATAGGCTTCCCAGAGAGGGGCCGTGGATATGGCAGAGATTTACCTGAAACGGAAAATAGACGCTTACCTGGCAGACTGGAAGGCAGACCCGGAGCGGAAGCCGCTGATCGTAAAAGGTTCCAGACAGATCGGAAAGACGGAATCCATTCTGCGGTTTGCCAGGGATGCCTACCGGAATGTGGTCTATATCAATTTTGTGGAGGAGCCTAAGTATAAGCGGATTACCGAGGATGGCTATAGGGTGGAGGATATTATCCGGAATATTTCCCGTATGGACCCTTCCAGGCGGTTTGAGCCGGGAGAGACACTGATCGTCCTGGATGAGCTTCAGGAGTATCCGGAGATTGCCACGGCCTTAAAGTTTTTTAAGATTGACGGACGCTTTGATGTGATCTGTAGCGGGTCCCTGCTGGGCATCCATTACAGGAGGATCGAGAGCAACAGTGTAGGGTACAAGACAGACTATAACATGTGCTCCATAGATTTTGAGGAATTTTTGTGGGCCAGGGGATATGGCCAGGATAGGGTGGAGGAGCTGCTGGGCCATATGAGGGCCCTGGAGCCTTTTAATGAGACGGAGATGTCTGTATACAGCGGACTGTTTCTGGATTACTGCATTCTGGGAGGCATGCCGGCTGTGGTCCGGGAGTATATTGCCAGGGGAACCTTTGAGGGAACCCTGGATATTCAGAGACAGCTTCTGGAAGACTACCG
The DNA here is from genome assembly GCA_910577765.1 of uncultured Lachnospiraceae bacterium. Classification (GTDB taxonomy): domain Bacteria; phylum Bacillota; class Clostridia; order Lachnospirales; family Lachnospiraceae; genus Brotaphodocola. The sequence continues at coordinate 29,648 of CAJTOV010000026.1, read as the reverse complement.
GGAGGATGTCCGCAAATATGCAGAGGGCATGGACCAGACCCGGATTCTCAATGTCTTTGAACAGATTCCGGTCCAGCTTGCCAAGGATAACAAGAAATTCCAGATTTCCAAGGTGGCAAAGGGCGCCAGGTTCAAGGATTACCGGGGCTGTATTGAGTGGATGCGGGATGCGGGGATTGTCAACATCTGCTACTGTCTGAATTTCCCGGAGCTTCCCCTGCGGGGGAACCATGATGACACCCGGTATAAGCTTTACTTTTTTGACACCGGACTGTTCGTGGCCATGCTGGATGAGGAGGCCCAGGAGGATCTGCGGGCCAACCGGAACCTGGGAGTATACAAAGGCGCCCTGTATGAGAACATTGTGGGGGAAGCCCTGCGCAAATGCGGGTATGAATTGTATTACTACAAAAAGGAGGACTCCACACTGGAAGAGGACTTTTTTGTGAGGACCCGGAACTGCCTGGTGCCATTGGAGGTAAAGGCAAAGCGGGGAACCGCAAAGTCTCTGCGGACCCTGATCCAGAGTGAGGCTTATCCGGATATTCAGTGGGGAATTAAATTCACTGGAGGAAATATCGGGTATAGCGACAACGTTTATACGTTCCCATATTTTTGCGTGTTCCTTTTAAAAGAATATCTGAGGGGAATGTAGTGCTCCATCCGGCCAATAATCAAACTGGAAGAAAAACCGCAACGGTTCAGGGGTTGTCCCAACGGCAGCAAATGTGCTATACTGTTGTAGACGAATAAAATGGAGGTTCCTTATCTGGCTGGAATCTGACAGGAAGAGGATACAGGACGGCATGAAGATTCTGATTGTGGAGGACGACAGGGCTCTGGCAAGGGAACTGGGTGAATTCTTAAGGCGGTGGGGATATGAGACCGCGGTTTCCCGGCAGTTTGACCGGATTGAGGAAGAGTTTTCCGGTTATCTGCCCCATCTGGTTCTCATGGACATTAATCTTCCCTACTATGACGGATTCTACTGGTGCAGCCGCATCCGCCGGTTCTCCCAGGTGCCGGTGATCTTCATCAGCAGCCGCGGGGACGATAAGGACAAGATCATGGCCATGGCCCAGGGCGGGGATGACTATGTGGAGAAGCCCTTCCATCTGGAGCTTCTGAAGGCTAAGATAGAGGCAATTCTGCGCAGGACCTACCAGTACAGGGTCCGGGAGCAGCTTCTGGTCCGGGAGGGACTTTTCTATGACACCCAGTCCGGCAGTCTCACCTGTGACGGCACGGTCATTGAGCTGACCCGGCTGGAAAAGCGGATTATCCGGAAGCTTCTGGAGAACCGTCCGGAGGTGGTGTCCCGGGAGGATCTGATGATGGATCTGTGGGATACGGATGAATACGTATCCGACGGAACCCTGACTACCGTGGTCAGCAGACTGCGGAGCAAGCTGAAGGCAGCCTGCGGGGAGGAACTGGTGGAGACCAGGAAGCGCCAGGGATACCGGATTCCTTAAACCGGTTTTTATTAGCCATGGAGAAAGGAAGCGGTGGACAGAACATGAGGCCGGCAGAAAGGTGTTCTACAAGTGTTATGGGTTATATACGGAGACGGTGGAGAAGAGCCATTCCGGTTTCTGTGGTATTTATTTCCCTGAATCTGTATTTCCTGCTTCTGACGGGAACCGTGTGCCGGCAGCAGACAGCCTGTCTTCTGTATGTGGACTTTCTGCTTCTGGTGACATTGCTTTCCCTGGCGGCAGCGGATTATCACAGGTGGCGGCAGGCAGAAAAGCAGAAACGGCAGCTTCTGGCCCTGGATGAGGTGATTCTGGATATGCTGCCGGATTTTGAGAACCGGGACATTGCGGAGCACGATGTGCAGGTGTTTCGCAGGCGGCAGCAGGCGCTGTTTGACGAAAACTGCCAGATGCAGGACTATGTAGCCAGATGGAGCCACGAATGGAAGCTTCCCCTGGCTGCCTGCCTTCTGATGCAGAAGCGGATTCCTGACCCGGAGTTAAAGGAGGCTATGGGGGAACAGTTAGAGCGGATGAGACGGCAGGTGGATTCCATGCTGCTGGGCTGTAAGCTCCAGAGCGCCCTGCTGGATTTGCAGGTGAAAGGGGTGTCCTTAAAGGAGTGTGTCCGCACCTCCATCCACAATCAGCAGTTTTTTCTCATACGGAAGCACTTTGCCCTGGATATCCGGGTGAGCGGGGAGAAGGTCTATACGGACCCGGCCTGGCTGGTGTATATTCTGGACCAGCTCATTGCCAATGCCATCAAGTACGGCAGGAAGGAGGGCCGGTCCGGGGACCCGGTTCTAAAGATCTGGGACCAGGGGGAGGGGGAGACGGTCCGGCTGTATGTGGAGGATCAGGGAGAAGGCATCCGGGACAGCGATATCCGGCGGATCTTCGAGAAGGGCTTTACGGGAAGCAGCTGCCACAACGGCAGATACCGGTCCACAGGCATGGGGCTTTATATGGCGGACAAGATTGCCGGGAAGCTGGGCCACAGGCTTCTGGTGGAAAGCCGGTATGGGGAATACACCCGGTTCTCTCTTGTGCTGCCCAGGGCCCCAGCCTTACAGGGAATGTAAGGTTGCCGGGCACAATGTAAGGGTGGAGTAAGGATTTTTCCTCCGGAATATTTTAAAATGATAACCGTTCACACAAAAGGGCAGAGGGCCGGGGCGGATGTACGCACCGTGAGCTGTAACCATTTTTGGCAGTGTGGACGGTTATCATTTTTCGTAAAGGAGGCAGTTACATGAAGGAAACCACCATAGCAGAGGTCAGAAACCTGGTGAAGAGTTACGGCGCCAGGGGCTTTCAGTCCCGGGTGTTAAAGGGCATCAGTCTGACGGTCCTGCGAAATGATTTTATTGCGGTCATGGGGCCGTCAGGCTCCGGCAAGACTACCCTGCTGAATATTCTGTCCACCATTGACAGGCCCACAGAGGGGACGGTGATTCTGGACGGCAGGGACATCGCACAGATATCCAACCGGGAGCTGTCCAGGCTGAGGAGAGAGAAGATCGGGTTCATTTTCCAGGATTACAATCTGCTGGATACCATGACCCTGGAGGACAATATCGTCCTGCCTCTGGCCCTGGGCGGGGTGCCTGCCGGGGAATGTATCCGCAAGGGCAGGGAGCTGGCGGGGATGTTCGGCCTTGACGGGCATCTGGGGAAATATCCCTACCAGCTTTCCGGCGGCCAGAAGCAGCGGGGAGCCGCCTGCCGGGCCCTGGCCACGGATCCGGAAATCCTGTTTGCCGACGAGCCCACCGGAGCTCTGGACTCCCGGTCCGGAAAGGAACTGATGGAGTGCCTTTCCAGAGTCAATGACCAGGGCCGGGCCACCATCCTGATGGTAACCCATGATCCTTTCTGTGCCTCCTATGCCAAGGATGTGTGCTTTCTGCGGGACGGGCAGATTCTGTGCCGGATCAGCAGGGGCACGGACCGGAAAGAGTTCTGTGACCGGATTCTGGACATGCAGGCCGCCATGGGAGGTGATTTCTCATGACCATGTGGAAGCTGGCATGGATGAATTTCCGGCAGAGTGTTAAGAATTATCTGTCCCTGGTGGTATCCCTGGCCTTTACGGTGCTGGTATTCATGAACTTTCAGAACCTGATCTACTCGGAGGTATTCCAGGTTCTGGGAAGCCACAACAAGGAGTACATTGACCTGCTGGTGCAGATGGTGTCCTTTGTGCTGGCGTGTTTTATGTTCTTTTTTGTGGGGTATGCCACCGGCGTATTCTTAACCAGACGGAAGAAGGAGATCGGCACCTACGTATTCATGGGACTTTCCAACCAGAAGATCGGGGAGCTGTACAGTATTGAGACCATGCTTATGGGCCTGGCTGCCCTGGGTCTGGGACTGGGAGCCGGGATCCTGACGGCAGGACTGTTCCAGATGGTGCTGCTGGCCCTGGGGGGCTTTGACCTGGAGGTGCATTTTCTGGTGTCTCCAAAGCCGGTGGTGATCACGGCGGTGGTCTATCTGGGAATTTATCTGTTCTTTGTGGGAAAGGGATATGTGAATATTGTCCGCAGCAGTGTCCTGGCCATGATCCAGGCCGCAAAGCAGAACGAGTATGTAAGGCAGAACCGGCTGTTTCTGTCTGTCAGGGCCGTGGCAGGTGCCGGTCTTTTGGGGACCGGTTATTATCTGGCAGTACGAAAAGGCGGCCCGGAGGTGATGGCCTATGCCTTTACCGCCATGGTGCTGGTAATGGCGGGGGTGTATCTGGTATTTGGCGGCCTGATTCCCCTGGTCTTTTGGGGACTGGCAGGGAATAAGCGGTTTCTCTACCGGAAGGAGCGTCTTCTGTGGGTCAGCCGGGTGATCTTTTGCATGAAGAAGAATTACCGGACCTATGCCATGGTCAGTATTCTGGTTCTCTGCTCCGTCACAGCCCTGGCCATGGGGGTGGCCATGAAGCAGCGGTATGGGAATATGGTACATTTTGAAAATATCTATACCTTCCAGCTTCTCAGCAGCCAGAAAGGGGTGGGCCCCAGGGCAGAAAGCATCATCCGGAAATACACGGATATCCGGTATCAGGGAGAAATCCCCTTTCTGGTGCTGGATGACCAGGCCATGGGCCCGGACCCGGGAGATGCCCGCGCCGCCATTCTGTCCTATTCCAATGTGGTGGGGCTGACAGAGACCGCCCCTCTGGAATGTTCATTCCCGGAGCCGGGGGATGATGAGGTGATTAAGGTGTCCCAGCTGTATCTCATGTCCCTGATTACCCGGCGGACCGGTATGGAGGTAAAGATAGCCGGGAAATCCTACCGGCAGACCATGGAAACCAGCGAGCCCTATCTGGGGTATCTCCAGGAGCAGATAAGCTTCTATCTGGTCAGTGACCGGGAGTATGAGAGGCTGCGCCACCTGGGCCAGGAGCAGTACACCTGGAATTACCGGATCAGCGACCTGGCTGCCTTTGGGGCGGTGAAAGAGGCGCTGGAGGAGCTTTCCGGCACCGGGGAGGGCTGCTACACCGCCCGGATAGCTGTGGACCCGGGGAAAAATGATACCGACTGGGTGCGGGTACTCTATCCCTTTTGTTTTTTCATGTTCCTGGTATTTCTTATGGCCAGCGGAAGTATGATGCTTATGAAGGTGTACAACGATGCCCTGGATGAAAGAGAGCGCTGCCAGATTTTAAGACGGATGGGCATAGACGGGAAAGCTCTTTACAGGGCCATTGTCTGGGAACTGGGCACTGCTTACGGTCTGTGTTTTCTGGTCATGATCCTGTCCTCCTGGTTCTCTGTCCGCGCCCTGGGAAACATGATGTACACGGACTTGACAGCCGTGTATGCAGGCAGCGTTCTGGCAGTGTTTGCGAGCCTGGCGGTCTTCTGCGGGCTGTCGGTGACGGTATACTGGAATAACGTAACAGTTTAGATACCCCTTGAACTGTTACACGGCATAACAGCAGCCGTTCAGACGGGCAGCAAATCCAAATTGACAAAATTTGAAAACTGTTGTATAGTGGATAAAAGTGAAGGTGCTCTTTTTTGGAGCACCATTTTCTGTATTTGGAGGAGGATGGCCGATGAAAGAACTGGTTGGGCACATGGAAGGGATTAACCGGCTGATGGCACGTTACGGGGTAAAGTTCGGGATCTACAGGAACAAGGAGTTTCATGAACAGCTGTTTCCGTTTGATCCCCTGGCGCGGGTGATTACGGCGGAGGAGTTTGCCTATCTGGAGCGGGGGCTGGTCCAGCGGGTGGATGCGCTCAACGCCTTTCTGGCAGATATATATAAGGATAAGAAGATCGTGGGGGACGGGGTGATCCCGGAAGACTTTATCTTTTCCTCCAAAGGGTATCTGCCCCAGTGTGAGGGGGTGACACCGCCCGGGAACATTTACAGCCATATCTCCGGTATTGACCTGGTTCAGGCCAGGGACAAAAGCTGGTATATTCTGGAGGACAACCTGCGGATTCCCTCCGGGGCATCCTACCCTATGATTGCCAGGGAGCTGACCCGGCAGGCATCCCCGGAGACCTTTACCCACAACTGCCTGGTGGACAACCGCAATTACGCGGACCTGCTAAAGGAAGTCATGGACCGGGTCAGTACCGGCGGCATCAATGTGGTGCTGACTCCCGGACGCTACAATGCGGCCTTTTTCGAACATTCCTATCTGGCGGAGCGCTCCGGCGCGGTTCTGGCCATGCCCCAGGATCTGTATGTGGAGGGGAACCGGCTGTACTACCGCCAGTACCAGGGCACGGACCAGCAGGTGGGCACGGTCTACCGGCGGATCTCCGACGAGTACCTGGACCCCCTGTGCTTTGAGCCGGAATCCCTGATCGGGGTGCCGGGGATCATGGATGTGTACCGCAGCGGCCATGTGGCCCTGGTCAATGCACCGGGCAACGGGGTGGCGGACGACAAGGGCATCTATTATTTCGTGCCCCATATGATCCGGTATTATCTGGGACAGGAGGCCATTCTGAAAAATGCTCCCACCTACCTGGCCTTCTATGAGAAGGACCGCCGGTTTATTCTGGAACATCTGGAACGGCTGGTGATCAAGGACGTGTCCGAAGCCGGCGGTTACGGGGTGGTGTTCGGAAGGGATCTGTCCAGGGAAAAGCTGGAAGAGCTTAAGGGAATCATAGCCGGGGAACCCAGGCGGTTTATTGCCCAGGAGGTGATTGATTTCATTGACCTGGATATTGTGGACGGAGGCGGGACCGCACCCAGGAAGGCGGATCTGCGGGCCTTTGTTCTTAGCAGCGGCACCACCAGGGTGTGGGCCAGCGGGCTGACCCGGTTTTCCCGGAACCCGGATTCGTTTGTAGTGAATTCATCCCAGGGAGGAGGATTTAAAGACACATGGGTATTATCTCAATAGAAAAAGCCGATCATTTATTCTGGCTGGGCAGATATATGGAGCGGGTGTATACCACCCTGGACACGTTTTTTTCCTATTATGACCGGATGCTGGATCTGGACCCGGATGCTTACCACAAATTCTGTGAGAAGCTGTCCATCCCGGATATCTATGAGAACCGGGAGGATTTTATCCACCGGTATCTGTTTGTCCGGGAGGACCCCAATTCCGTCTACAGCAATATGCTGCGGGCCTTTGACAATGCGGTGGTTCTCAGGGACGAGCTCAGCAGCATGACTTTGTCCTATGTGCAGATGGCCCTGGATACCATGGAGCATGCCAGCCAGGAGACCTGGTTTGCCTATGAAATGCAGCCTATGCGGGATTATATTTTCGCCTTCTGGGGCTGTCTGGACGACTGTGTGGAGGACGAGGAGTGCCGCAACATTATCAAGTGCGGCAAGTATCTGGAGCGGCTGGACCTTTATATGCGGCTGGATTTTCCCTACCGGCTGATTGAGAAGGAGCACAGCAAATTCCTGAACCGCTTACATAAGATCCGGATCGGGTATAATCTGACCCAGGTGGACCGGCTTACCGAGGTGATCAATCTGGGTGAGGCCTGGACCGGGCGGCGCCAGGACGCGCTGGGTGCGCTGTGGAATATATTCTGAAGTTTTTTTGAGGTGATAATTTGAAACGGATGCATTTTCTCTACCGGATGCAGCTGGCCTTCAGCCAGGCGGTCCATGACCACCATTTTCTGATCCGCTGTATCCCCATGGAGGACGGGATTCAGAAACGGGAGCACTTTTCCTGCCGGATCACACCGGCGGACACCCTGGACCAGGTGGCAGACGGCTTTGGCAACCAGGGATATGCAGGGGCGGTGCGGGGGCCCCATGACGGACTCAGTGTCCTGGCCCAGGGGATTGTCCGGATATGCGGCACAGACCGCCGGGAGCCGCTTCATCCCGTGTACCGGTTTCCGTCGGCATATACGGTTCCGGGGGAGACCATCCGCCGGTTTCTGGATGAGACCGGCCAGGAGCTGGGCAGGCAGCCTGCGGATCTGGCAGGACTTAAGTTCCTGATGAACCGTCTTGCCGGCAGGTTTAGCTATGTGCCCGGCGTCACCAGCGTGAAGACCCGGGCGGAGGAGGCCCTGGCCGGCGGGCAGGGGGTATGCCAGGATTACGCCCATATTTTCATCAGCCTGTGCAGGCTGGCAGGGGTTCCGGCCCGGTATGTGGCCGGCATGATCACCGGGGAGGGGCAGACCCATGCCTGGGCCGAGGCGTGGCTGGACGGGGCATGGCACGGGTTTGATCCCACCAACAGCCGCATGGCGGACGAGACCTACATCCGGCTGACCCACGGGCGGGATTTTGCCGACGGAGCCGTGGATAAGGGGTGCTTTCTGGGCTTTGCTTCCCAGACCCAGCAAATATTGGTAAAGGTGGAAGAGACAGCATGAAGAAGACGGTGGTTTCCGTGGGTCTGGCAGTGGACGAGAGTCTGCGGGTGGTGAAAAATGTCATCATGCCGGACAATGTGACAGGAAAGGAAAAACGGATCTGCATTGTCACCGGAACCCACGGTGACGAGCTGGAGGGCCAGTATGTGTGCTATGAGCTGAACCGGATCATCCGGGAGCAGAAGCAGCATCTGAAAGGAATCGTGGAGATCTACCCGGCCTTAAATCCCCTGGGGGTGGATTCCATTTCCCGGGGCATTCCCATGTTTGACCTGGACATGAACCGGATCTTTCCGGGGGACGAGAACGGGGCAGTGGCAGAGTATGTGGCATCCAGGATTATCCGGGATATTGCCGGCGCGGACCTTTGCATTGACATCCATGCCAGCAATATATTCCTGCGGGAGATTCCCCAGGCCCGGGTCAATGTCAACACAGCCAGGGAACTGGTGCCCATTGCCAGAAGGCTGAACCTGGATTTTGTATGGGTCCATTCGGCGGCTACGGTGCTGGAATCCACCCTGGCCCACAGCTTAAATTCCATCGGGGTTCCCACCGTGGTGGTGGAGATGGGGGTGGGCATGCGGATCACGGAAAGCTTCTGTCACCAGCTTACCCACGGGATCTTCTGTGTCATGAAGGATATGGGCATCTGGCAGGGGGAGACCATTACGCCCAAGGAGCCGATCATCTCCCAGGACGGTATGGTGGGCTTTGTCAATGCCAATGCCCCGGGGATCTTCGTACCCTCGGTGGAGCACTGGATGAATGTGGCGGAGGGGGAAGTGATCGGACACATCTTGAATCCCCTGGATGGTACCGTGCAGGAGGAAGTGGTGGCGCCGGTTCACGGGATGCTCTTTACCCTGCGGGAATACCCGGTGGTGTCCTGCGGTTCCCTGATTGCCCGGGTTCTGAGAGGTGATTTTGTATGAAAAAGGAATGTATTTTTTCCCTGGAGAACAGCTACCGGGACAATCTCAATGTCTACGGGTACCGGTTCGGCAAAGGGGAGAAGGCGGCCTGCATCGTAGGCTCCATGCGGGGAGATGAGGTCCAGCAGCTTTATATCTGTTCCCAGATTGTGAAGGCGTTAAAGCATCTGGAAGAGCGGGGGGCCATTGTAGGAAGCAATGAGATTCTGGTGATTCCTTCCGTGAACCACAGCTCCATGAACATCGGCAAACGGTTCTGGGCCACGGACAACACAGATATTAACCGGATGTTTCCGGGCTATGGCGCCGGGGAGACCACCCAGCGGATTGCCGACGGGGTGTTTCAGGCCATCCAGGGCTACACCTACGGCATCCAGTTTCCGAGCTTCTATATCCAGGGGGATTTTGTGCCCCATGTGCGGATGATGGAGACCGGGTTCCAGAATCCCAGCCTGGCCAATCTGTTCGGCCTGCCTTATGTGGTGATCCGCAAGCCCAGGCCCATTGACACGGCCACCCTGAATTATAACTGGCAGATCTGGAATACCAGTGCATTTTCCCTTTATACCAGCGCCACCCGGCATCTGGACGAGGCTTCCGCCCGGATGGCGGTGGCTTCGGTCCTGCGGTTTCTGACCCGCATGGGGATTCTGCGGTATACCAGCCACAGCGGATTCATAGCCAGCGTAATCCGGGAAGACGATTTAACCAGCGTAAAGAATGATCTGCCGGGGCTCTACCGGCGCCATGTGGAGCCGGGCCAGGAGGTGCACCGGGGCCAGGAACTGGCCTCCATTCTGGACCCTCTGGAGGGGGAGGTCATCAGCCGTGTGCTGGCGCCTACGGACGGGATCGTCTATTTCGCCCACAGTGACCCCCTGGTGATGGAGGGGACCATTGTGTTCAAGATTATCCGCAGGCTTCATGAGTGACGGCCGCCGGAGGGCGGCTGCAAAAGGCAGCAGGAAATCCCGGCCCGGTCCCGGCGGGAAGAACATTTGGAAGGAAAAGGAAACCGTATGAGCAGGAATTTATTTCAGATTTATCTGGATGAGGTAAAACAGATTCCGGTGTGTACGCCGGAGGAAGAGGCCCTTTTGCCGGCACGTGCAAAGCAGGGAGACCAGGCAGCCAGGAAGCGGCTCTTGGAGGGAATGCTTTATTATGCCCTGGAGCTGGCTGGCAGCAGCCGCAACAGGGGAATCCCGGCTGCGGACCTGGTGCAGGAGGCCAATATGGGGCTGCTTCTGGCACTGGAAGAGTATGAGGAAGGGGATTTCCGGACCCAGGTGGAACGGTCTGTGAAACGGACCATCCAGGCAGCCATTGAGGAGCAGAAGCTGGAACGGCAGGTGGAGGAAGAGGTGGTGGCCCGGGTCAATGTGCTCCAGGAGATCTCCCGGCAGATGGCAGAGGAACTGGGGCGGGAAGCCACGGTGGAAGAGCTGGCGGAGAAGATGCGGATGCCGGAGGAAGAGATTAAGGGGATTATGAAGATGACGCTGGATGCCCTGGGCACGTAGGAAGGGGTGTTCCGGGAGAACGGTTCTGGAAAAGTCCCCAGGGTTTCTGCATTTATTGATCAACTGCACTTATAAAAACCATAAGATATATTAATTTTATTCATAAGATGTCTTATGGTATTATTTTTGTGAGTACAGTGAACCCATAAACCCATTCACATCATACATTTGGAGGTCAACATGTCCGTAAGACGAGTATACGTAGAAAAGAAACCGGAGTTCGCCGTCAAGGCCCGGGAACTGAAAGAGGAACTTGGCAGCTATCTGAACATGGACTGTGTTACCAATGTCCGTGTCCTGATCCGCTATGACATGGAGGGCATTTCCGGGGAAATCTACCAGAAGGCCCTGGTGACCATTTTCTCGGAGCTGCCGGTGGATTTTGTATATGAAGAAGATTTCCCCAGGGCAGAGGAAGACACGGTGTTTTCCGTAGAGTATCTGCCCGGGCAGTTTGACCAGCGGGCAGATTCGGCGGAGCAGTGTGTGAAGCTGTTAAAGGAGGATGAGGAGCCGGTGATCCGGTCCGCTACCACCTATGTGCTGTCCGGCTCCCTGACCCGGGAACAGGTGAAGGCGGTGAAGGCCTTCTGCATCAACCCGGTGGATTCCCGGGAGGCGTCGGGGGATAAGCCTGAGACCCTGGCGACCGTGTTCGACACCCCGGCAGACGTGGCGTCCTTTGAGGGCTTCCGGGATCTGGGAGAGGAAGCCCTCAAAGACCTTTACGATTCCCTGAACCTGGCCATGACCTTCCGGGATTTTGCCCACATCCAGAATTATTACCGGCAGGAGGAGCACAGGGAGCCTACGGTCACGGAGATCCGGGTGCTGGACACCTACTGGTCCGACCACTGCCGCCATACTACCTTTTCCACGGAACTGAAGAATATTACCATTACAGAGGGGGAATACCAGAAACCGATTCAGGCGGCTTACCGCCGGTATCTGGCAGACCGGCAGGAGCTTTACGGGGACAGAAAGGACAAGTTTGTCTGCCTTATGGACCTGGCCCTGCTGGCGGCTAAGAAGCTTAAGAAGGAAGGAAAGCTGAAGGACCAGGAGGAGTCTGACGAGATCAATGCGTGCAGCATTGTGGTTCCGGTGACCGTGGACGGCGAGAACCAGGAATGGCTGGTGAATTTTAAGAACGAGACCCACAACCACCCTACGGAGATTGAGCCTTTCGGCGGTGCGGCCACCTGTCTTGGCGGCGCCATCCGGGACCCCCTGTCCGGCCGGACCTATGTGTACCAGGCCATGCGGATCACCGGTGCCGCCGATCCCACAAGGCCTCTTTCCGGGACTCTGGCAGGCAAGCTTCCCCAGCGGAAGCTGGTCAACGGCGCAGCCGCAGGCTACAGCTCCTACGGCAACCAGATCGGTCTGGCCACCGGGTATGTGAAGGAAATCTACCACCCGGACTATGTGGCCAAGCGGATGGAAATCGGCGCGGTCATGGGTGCGGCTCCCCGCAGCGCGGTGAAGCGTCTCACCTCTGATCCCGGGGATGTGATCGTGCTGCTGGGGGGCCGGACCGGCCGGGACGGCATCGGCGGCGCCACCGGTTCCTCCAAGGTCCACACCGAGGCCTCCATTGAGGTCTGCGGCGCAGAGGTCCAGAAGGGCAATGCCCCCACGGAGCGGAAGATCCAGAGACTGTTCCGCCGCCCGGAGGTGTCCTCCATTATCCGGAAATGCAACGACTTCGGGGCAGGAGGCGTGTCCGTGGCCATCGGGGAGCTGGCGCCAGGCCTTACCATTGACCTGGACAAGGTTCCCAGGAAATACGCAGGCTTGGACGGCACCGAGATCGCCATCTCCGAATCCCAGGAGCGGATGGCCGTGGTTCTTGCTCCCGGGGATGTGGAGTCCTTCCTGGGCTTTGCAGGGGAAGAGAATCTGGAGGCTGTTCCGGTGGCTGTGGTGACAGAGGCCCCCAGGCTGGTAATGACCTGGAGAGGAAAGACCATTGTGGATTTAAGCCGCGCCTTCCTGGACACCAACGGCGCCCACCAGGAGGCAGATGTGGTGCTTGAGACTCCGGGAAAGGAAGGAAACCCCTTTGCCAGACAGGAGACCGGGGATGTGGCCGGTGCATGGCTTTCCATGCTGGCGGATCTGAATGTGTGCTCCCAGCGGGGGCTGGTGGAGCGGTTCGACGCATCCATCGGCGCAGGTTCCGTGCTGATGCCCTACGGCGGAAGATACCAGCTGACCGAGACCCAGGCCATGGTGGCCAGGCTGCCGGTGCCTTCCGGGAATACGGATGCTGTCACCATGATGAGCTATGGCTTTGACCCCTATCTGTCCAGCTGGAGCCCCTACCACGGCGCCGTCTATGCAGTGGTATCCTCGGTGGCCAAGATTGTGGCCGGCGGCGGGGATTTCCGGAAGATTCATTTTACCTTCCAGGAGTATTTTAAGCGGATGACCGGGGACGGGACCCGCTGGGGCGCTCCCTTTGCCGCCCTTCTGGGAGCCTATGACGCACAGCTTGGCTTTGGCCTGGCCTCCATCGGCGGCAAGGACAGTATGTCCGGCACCTTCAACGACGAACACCATGGGGAGATCAATGTTCCGCCTACCCTGGTGTCCTTTGCGGTGAATGTGGCACAGCAGAAAGATATCATTACCCCGGAATTTAAGCGTCCGGGAAGTAAGATTGTGTTATATAAGGCAGAGCGGGATGCCTATGACCTGCCGGTCTATGACAGGATCATAGAAGGCTACGGAAAGGTTCTGGAGGATATCCGGGCAGGCAGGGTGATCTCCGCCTACGCCCTGGAGCGTCACGGCCTTGGGGAAGCAGTCAGCAAGATGGCCTTTGGCAACCGGCTGGGCCTTAAGATTGAGCACAACGTGGACCCCAGGGACTTCTTCGGGGCAGGCTGGGGAGATCTGGTCTGCGAGGTTCCCCAGGGAAAGGTGGGAGAACTGGCCATGACCTACACCCTGGTGGGCGAGGTGACGGACCGTCCTCTGTTCCAGTACGGCTCTGTGGAGATCAGCCTTAAAGAGGCGGAGGAAGCCTGGACCGGCACTTTGGAAGGGGTGTTCCCCACCCGGTCCGGGGCAGACAATACCCAGGTACCGGACCAGGTATTCCGGGCAGACCATGTGTATGTGTGCGGCCACAAGCTGGCCCAGCCTACGGTGTTTATTCCGGTACTGCCGGGAACCAACTGTGAGGATGACAGCCGGAGAGCCTTTGAGCGGGCAGGGGCCAGGGTAAAGACCCGGGTCTTTAAGAATCTGGATGCAGCGGATATCCGGGATTCGGTGGAAGCCTACAGACAGGAGATTGCCGGGGCCCAGATCGTTATGTTCCCGGGAGGCTTCTCCGCAGGGGACGAGCCTGAGGGAAGCGCCAAGTTCTTTGCCACCGTGTTCCGCAATGCCGTGATCCGGGAAGAGATTGAGAAGCTTCTGGGGCAGCGGGACGGCCTGATGCTGGGCATCTGCAACGGCTTCCAGGCCCTGATCAAGCTGGGCCTGCTTCCGGAGGGAAGAATCCTGGAGCAGAAGGCAGATTCCCCCACTCTGGCCATGAATACCCTTGGCCGCCACGTCTCCAGAATGGTCTACACCAAGGTGGTGTCCGACAAGTCGCCGTGGCTCATGGGGGCAACGGCAGGCAGTGTCTACTGCAATCCGGCTTCCCACGGGGAAGGCCGCTTTGTGGCCGGCGGGGAATGGCTAAAGAGGCTCTTTGACAACGGCCAGGTGGCCACCCAGTATGTGGATGACAGCGGCAGGCCCACCATGGATGAGTTCTGGAATCCCAACGGTTCCTACATGGCCATTGAGGGAATCACCAGCCCGGACGGGCGGATTCTGGGCAAGATGGCCCACTCCGAGCGCCGGGGAGAGGCCGTGGCCATCAATATTTACGGGGAGCAGGACATGAAAATCTTTGAGTCCGGCGTGAAATACTTCCAGTAGAGGAGAATCAGAATGAAAAAAGTAGTGAAATTTGGCGGAAGTTCCCTTGCCAGTGCAAGACAGTTTAAAAAGGTGGGGGAGATCATCCGTGCCGATAAGACCAGGCGCTACGTAATCCCTTCCGCGCCGGGAAAGCGCAACAGCAAGGATGACAAGGTAACAGACCTTCTGTATGAGTGTTACGACGCGGCGTCCACCGGGGCCTCCTACAAAAAGATTCTTAACCGTATCCGGGAGCGGTACGAGGAGATCATCAACGGTCTGGGCCTGAATCTGAACCTGGACCATGAGTTTGCCAATATTGAGGAGAATTTCGTCAAGGGGGCAGGCCGGGACTATGCGGCCTCCCGGGGCGAATACCTTAACGGAATCCTTATGGCCCAGTACTTGGGCTTCGAGTTCATCGACGCTGCGGAGGTGATCTTCTTTGACGACCATGGCAATTTTGAGCCGGACAGCACCAACAAAGAGCTGGCAGAGCGGCTGGAACATGTGGAGCGGGCGGTGATTCCCGGCTTCTACGGGTCAAAGCATGACGGCACCATAAAGACCTTCTCCCGGGGCGGCTCGGATGTGACCGGGTCCATTGTGGCCAAGGCCATCCACGCGGACCTTTACGAGAACTGGACCGATGTGTCGGGATTCCTGGTGGCAGATCCCCATGTGGTGGATAACCCGGAGGTGATTGAGACCATTACCTACAAGGAGTTGCGGGAGCTGGCCTACATGGGAGCAAGCGTGCTTCATGAGGACGCCATTTTCCCGGTGCGCAAAGAAGGAATTCCCATCAATATCCGCAATACCAACAAACCGGAGGACAAAGGCACCCTGATCGTGGAAAGCACCTGCAGAAAGCCCCGGTACACCATTACCGGGATCGCTGGCAAGAAGGGCTTTTGTGCCATCAATATCGAGAAGGCCATGATGAACGCGGAGGTGGGATTCGGCAGGAAGGTGCTGGGGGTCTTTGAGAAGTTCGGCATTTCCTTTGAGCATATGCCCTCCGGCATTGATACCATGACCATCATGGTCCACCAGTCCGAGTTCGAAGAGTACGAACAGTCGGTGATTGCCGGAATTCACAGAGCCGTTGAGCCGGACAGCGTGGACCTGGAATCCGACCTGGCCCTGATTGCCGTGGTAGGCCGGGGAATGAAGGCCACCCGGGGAACCGCAGGCAGAATCTTCTCCGCCCTGGCCCATGCCCGGATCAACGTCAAGATGATTGACCAGGGCTCCAGCGAGCTGAACATCATCATCGGTGTCAAGAACAGTGACTTCCAGCAGGCCATCAGGGCCATCTACGATATCTTTGTGGTGGCGGAAATTTAACGGTCCGGAAGTTCTCAAGGAGGGAGTTCATGGGAAAGAAGAACAGAGTCACGGCTGCTGCCGCGGTTCTGGTGACAGCGGTTTTCTGCGCCCTGGGCGGCTGTGCAGGACCCTCTACCCGGATTCTTCCGGGGGGCCGGGCAGAGGTAAAGGAGCCCCAGGTGATCCTGCCGGATGAGGTGGTTCTGGAGGAGGCCAATCCGTTCTATCTCCAGGAGGCCCTGGAGGTAATTGCAGGTTCCCCCAGAGGCGGGGGACAGAAGGAAGAGGAGCAGACCGTGGCCTATATCAGCCGGATGCTGACGGATTACGGGTACCAGGTAACCCTCCAGAAGTTCCAGGTCCGGGAGCCTTCCGGAGAGACGGTCTTACGGACCAATGTGGCGGCTGTCCGCCCGGGGCCGTCGCCGGAGGCGGATATGGTCCTGGTAGGGTGCTGCCACGGAACCGCGGCAGGAAGTCCCGGCGCCGTCCACAGTGCCTCCGGGGTGGTGGCCATGCTGGAGACGGCCCGGCTGCTGTCAATGCTGCCTACGGACACGGAGCTGCGGTTTGTCAGCTTTTCCGACGGATCCGGGGCCGACCCGGCGGTCCACCGGTATCTGTCCGGTCTCTCGGAGGAGGAACGGCAGCGGGTTGTGGGGGTGGTCCAGCTTGGGGCCCTGGGATACGGCCCGTCCATGGTCTTAAGAACCGATGACGGAAAGGCTACCCTTCTGGGGGATCTGATGCGGGAGACCGCAGATGCCCTTTTCCGGGAAACCTGGACCTACCGGCGGCAGGAACCGGGGATTCCCAGTCTCTTTGTGCGCCAGGGGATACCGGCAGTGGAGGCCGGACAGCCCTGGGAGGCCTATGAAGCCGGTTCCCCCTATGACCGGACCGGACTGGTGGATATTGACCAGGTTGCCCGGGTGGTGAATACCCTGTCCAGGGTGCTGGCGGATATGATGGGCAGCGAGACCCCGTCCCTGGTGGCCAAGTCCCGGTTCTACAACAACCTCCATGCAGGAGAATATGTGCAGAAGGAGGAACCCTCCATCTGTTTCGGGGAATCCCACGCCCAGACCGATATCCGTCTGAGTATGACAGGAACACCGGCTTCGGAGAATACCGACAGCCAGGGAAGTACGATCCGCTCCTACCAGTACCGGATGAAGTGGTTTAATGTGGACCAGGTGATCCTGACCAGCTACTATTATACGGATGACCGGCTGGAGGAGATCGCCCTGGACAGCGACGGGGCCGGGATCGGGCTGGAGGAAATGAAGGAGCGGATTTCCCAGATCTACGGGGTTCCCTGGGCCACCAGCGCCGGCCCCAACGGGGTGGAGTACCACTGGGAGGACCCGGTGTTCCGGCTGCATTTTACCCTGACTCCGTCATCCGGCGGCTATGAGACCCATGTGCGGGAGTATGATGCTCCCAGAAGGGAGCTGTTCACCGGGCAGTTTGTAAAGCCCGGGGACGGGCAGGTGCAGCCAGAGGCAGACAGGGAACCGGTGGAGGAGCAGGAGACAGGCGTCCTTCTGGTGCCTGCCGGGGAAGCAGCCGGCGGGGCAGCCAGCGCCGCGGAAGCGGAAGGCGTGGAGCGGATTCTGGATATGGTGGAGGGACTGTACCCGGAGGAACTGGCCGGATACCTTAAGGCCGTCCATATCTATACCGACGGTGTGGGAGCCGGAGGAAATTATGTGGAGCCGGCGGCAGACCCGGAGGAGGAAGATTCAGTAGGGTTCGGACTCTGGATCGACTGGAACGACGTGCTGTATCCGGACGGAACCTTCCGGGACCGGACCGGATTCGTGCGGCAGATGCTGAACCTTCAGGGAGAGATTCTGTGGCAGGCGGAGGAAGGATACCGGACAGAATTTGCCGCAATCTTTCCCCAGGAAAACAGGGCGGAGGAGTCCGGGCTGTCTGTCCAGCCTGGAGTGGCGCCGGGAGAGCTGGCTGTAACGCTCCCGGACTTTGGGGAAAGCTACCAGTGGTTTGTCCTGGTCCGTCTGGGCCAGGAGGAGCAGGACCCGTTCAGCCAGCAGATCCGGTTCTTCTACGGGCGGGAGCCTCTGGTTCAGGGCCGGGAAAAGATCCGGGATTATCTTATGAAGCAGGAGTAATTATGGGAAATGTACTGGTCATCGGAGGCGGAGCCGCCGGAATGATGGCAGCCCTGGCGGCTGCCAGGTCCGGCCACAGGGTCCGGCTCTACGAGAAGAACGAAAAGCTGGGAAAGAAGCTGTACATCACAGGAAAGGGGCGCTGCAATCTTACCAATGCCTGCGACACGGAGGACCTGTTCGGCAATGTGGTCCACAACCCCAAGTTTCTGTACAGCGCCTTCTACTCCTTTACCAATCTGGATATGATGGACCTGATGGAGAAAAGCGGCTGTCCGGTAAAGACCGAGCGGGGCGGCCGGGTGTTCCCGGTGTCGGACCGGGCGTCGGATGTGACCGGAGCCCTGGCCGGATGTTTAAAAAAGGCAGGGGTGGACATATTTCTTAAGGAAGAGGTTCTGGACCTGGACATCCGGGACGGCCGGGCCGCAGGCATCCGGCTGAAAAAAGGCGGACGTCCGGTGGAGGCAGACGCGGTGATTGTAGCCACCGGCGGGCTGTCCTACCCGTCCACCGGTTCCACCGGGGACGGGTACCGGATGGCAGAAGCCGCAGGACACCGGATTACGGAGCTGTCCCCGGCCCTGGTGCCCTTTGAGACGGAGGAGCCGGTGGCGGCACAGCTTCAGGGGCTTTCCCTGCGCAATATCCGGGCGGTCATCCGCAAAGGGAACAAAGTGCTGTATGAGGAGTTCGGGGAGATGCTGTTCACCCACTATGGGGTCAGCGGCCCGGTGCTTCTTTCGGCCAGCAGCTATGTGACAAAGAAAATCCGGGAAGGCGGGCTGGTGCTGTCCGTGGACTTAAAGCCGGCACTGTCGGAAGAACAGCTTGACGCACGGATTCTCCGGGATTTCGGGGAGGTGAAGAACCGCCAGTTTAAGAATGCCCTGGCGCACCTGCTTCCGGCAAAGCTGATTCCGGTGATTGTGGAACGAAGCGGCATCCCGCCGGAGAAGAAGGTCAACGAGATCACCCGGGAGGAGCGGCGGGGGATCGTCTCCCAGGTAAAGGATTTCCGGCTGACCTTAAAGGGACTCAGGGATTACAAAGAAGCCATCATCACCCAGGGCGGCGTCTGCGTGGGGGAGATCAATCCCTCCACCATGGAGTCCAAGCTGGTAAAGGGACTTTACTTTGCCGGCGAGGTGCTGGATGTGGACGGGGTTACCGGAGGCTATAACCTTCAGATCGCATGGTCCACCGGATATCTGGCAGGCATGTCGGTGTAAGGGGGACACAGAACCTGAACGTCCGGGCGAAGGCAGTGAACCGCCTGGACCGTCACGGAAGAACGGAGATTAAAATGGAGAAAACATCATATAATATTGCAATTGACGGTCCTGCCGGCGCCGGAAAGAGTACCATTGCAAAGCTGGTGGCCAGAAAACTGGGCTTTGTGTACGTGGACACCGGCGCCATGTACCGGGCCATGGCCCTTTACTTTATCCGCCGGGGAATCCGGCCAGAGGATGAGGCCGCCGTGTCCCAGGCAGCGCCCGGGGCCGGAATCCTGATCCGCTATGAGGACGGTGTCCAGCAGGTGATTCTCAACGGGGAGAACGTATCCGGTCTGATCCGCACCGAGCAGGTGGGCAACATGGCCTCGGCCACCAGCATCTATCCGGCAGTCCGGGCCCATCTGCTGGACCTGCAGCGGGGGCTGGCAGCCAGCACGGACGTGATTATGGACGGCCGGGACATCGGCACCTGCATCCTGCCGGATGCGGACACCAAGATATTTCTCACCGCGGACCCCCATGTCCGGGCCATGCGCAGGTACAAAGAGCTGACGGAAAAAGGTGAGACGTGTAATTTGCAGGAAATTGAGCAAGATATAATAGAAAGGGACCAGCGGGACATGACCCGTGAGACCGCGCCCCTCAGGCAGGCAGAGGATGCGGTGCTTGTGGACGGCTCACAGCTGACCATCGACCAGGTGGTGGAGCGGATCATCAGGGAGGCCAGGGCCCGGGGTCTGAAAGCGGAGTAGGAAATGGAAGTGATCGTAGCAAAAACAGCGGGATTCTGTTTCGGGGTCCAGCGTGCCGTGGACCAGGTATATGAAGAGATCGGAAAGGCCCGTGGACCGGTCTATACCTTCGGCCCCATTATCCACAATGAGCAGGTGGTGGGAGATCTGGAGGAGAAGGGGGTCCGGGTGCTAAACACCCTGGAGGAGCTTAAGGCCCTTAAGGAAGGGACCGTGATCATCCGCTCCCACGGGGTGGGAAGATCCGTCTACGGGATTCTGGAGAAAAACCAGGTCCGCATTGTGGATGCCACCTGCCCCTTTGTGAAGAAGATCCACCGGATCGTGGCAGAGCAGAAGGAAAAGGGCCGGCGGGTGGTGATTATCGGCAATCCCAGCCACCCGGAGGTGGAGGGAATCCGGGGCTGGGGGGAACCGGACACCCTGGTAGTGGAAAATGCCTCCCAGATCGGCTGTCTGCCCATCGGGAAGGGGGAAAAACTGTGCATTGTTTCCCAGACGACATTTAATTACAATAAATTTCAAGATTTAGTTGAAAAATTTGAGAAAAGCGGTTATGATATAATTGTTTTAAATACGATTTGCAATGCAACACAGGAACGGCAAGTGGAAGCTAAACGGATTGCTTCTGAAGTGGATGCCATGATCGTCATTGGTGGCAGACACAGCTCCAATACACAGAAGCTGTACGAGATATGCCAGAGGGAATGTAAGAATACTTTCTTTATCCAGACACTGGGCGATTTCAATCCTGAATGTGTGAATTCTGTGCGCAGCGTAGGTATTACAGCAGGGGCATCAACCCCGAAACAAATTATCGAGGAGGTTCATACTAATGTCAGAGTTAAGTTTTGAACAAATGTTGGAAGAATCATTAAAAACAATACGTACAGGGGAGATCGTCACAGGTAAAGTTATCGACGTGAAGGACGATGAGATCGTCCTGAATATAGGCTACAAGTCTGACGGTATTATCCCGAAGAATGAGTACACCAACGACAACAGCGCCGACTTAAAGAGCATGGTGCAGGTAGGCGAGGAGATGGAAGCCAAAGTAGTCAAGGTCAACGACGGCGAGGGCCAGGTAGCCCTTTCCTACAAGCGTCTGGCTGCCGACAAGGGCAACAAGCGTCTGGAGGAGGCCTTTAACAACCAGGAGGTACTGACTGCCAGAGTGGCCCAGGTGCTGGACGGCGGTCTCAGCGTGGTGGTGGAGGAGGCAAGAGTCTTCATCCCCGCAAGCCTGGTGTCCGATACTTACGAGCGGGATCTCAACAAGTATGCAGGCCAGGAGATTGAGTTTGTGATCACCGAGTTCAATCCCAAGAGAAGAAGAGTTATCGGTGACCGCAAGCAGTTAATGGTGGCCAGGAAGGCCGAGATGCAGAGAGCCCTCTTTGAGCGGATTCATGTAGGCGATACCGTGGAAGGTACCGTGAAGAATGTCACCGACTTCGGCGCATTCATCGACCTGGGCGGCGCAGACGGCCTGCTGCATATTTCCGAGATGTCCTGGGGACGTGTGGAGAATCCCAAGAAGGTATTCCACACCGGTGACCAGGTATCCACCCTGATCAAGGATATCAACGGCGAGAAGATTGCCCTGAGCCTTAAGTTCCCGGAGCAGAATCCCTGGACCCATGCGGCAGAGAAGTACGCTGCCGGCAATATCGTCTATGGCCGGGTGGCACGGATGACCGATTTCGGCGCCTTTATCGAGCTGGAGCCGGGTGTGGATGCCCTGCTGCACGTATCCCAGATCTCAAGGGATCACGTAGACAAACCCTCCGATGCCCTGCGCATCGGCCAGGAGATCGAGGCCAAGGTAGTTGATTTCAACGGCGAGGACCGGAAGATCAGCCTGAGCATGAAGGCGCTCCAGAACCAGATGGAAGCTCCCGCAGACCTGGACTTTGCAGATGTGGACATTGACGCAATGGCAGCAGGAGATGCAGAGTAAAAGAATATTATAGGGATGACACAGGCGGAAAGCGTGAAAGACGGCTTTCCGCCTGTTTGCGTTTTCCACATCGGGCGGACGCCCGATGCTTCTTGTCCGGCATAGCCGGACAAGAAGATGCCCCCCGTGAATAGTAACGATTTATGGGATGAATTTTAAAAAGTAATTGACATTGCTCTTGGGATATGGTAAAAATAGAATATATTTATAGGATGAATCGGAGGATAATGGCTCATGAAACAACGGTATGATGTATTGATCATCGGCGGTGGCATGATCGGCAGCGCCATTGCCCGTGAGATGTCCCGGTACCAGCTTCGCATCGGCGTGCTGGAGAAGAACCTGGATGTCTGCTACGAGACCAGCGGACGGAATTCCGCTGTGGTCCACGGAGGCTTTGCCTACGACGAAGGTACCCTGAAAGCCAGGCTGTGTGTGGAGGGGAACCGGATCATGGGGGATCTGGCCCGGGAGCTGGACTTCCCCTTCCTCCGGTGCGGCAAGGTTCTGGTAGGCAACACGGAGGAGGATATGGAGACCCTGAAGCGGACCCTGGTCCAGGGAGAAAAGAACGGCTCCCAGGGTCTGGAGATCGTGGATGAGGACCGGCTCCATGAGCTGGTTCCGGCGGCAGTGGGCAGGTTTGCCATGTACTCCCCCAACAGCGGAATCCTGGAGCCGTTTAAGTACACCATCGCCCTGGCGGAGAATGCCCACCAGAACGGCGTGGACTATTACTTTGACCATGAGGTCACCGGAATCAGCCGGGAAGAGGACGGAAGCTACCAGGTTGCCACCATCCAGGGAGATTACCGGTGCCGGTGGGTGGTCAATGCGGCAGGACTGGGCTGCGGGAAGATTTCCGACATGCTGGGAATCAAAGGCTACAGAATCATCGGTTCCAAGGGAGATTACATAATCCTGGACAAGCGGACCGGCCCCCTGCTTCCCATGCCTGTGTACCCGGTGCCCAGCAATACCTACATGGGCATCCATGTGACCAACACCATTGACGGCAATGTGACCATCGGCCCCAATGCCGACCTGGTGGACAACTTTGAATATTACGGCGTGCTCCAGAAGAATATGGATTATCTGGCAGAAAGCGCATCCCGGATCTGGCCCCATATTAACCGTGGGGACTATATCCGCAATTATTCCGGCATCCTGCCCAAGTGGGTGGATGAGCAGGGCACCATCCAGGATTTCAGGATCGAGATCCGGGACGACCTGGCTCCCCATGCCATCAACCTGGTAGGCATTGAGTCTCCGGGCCTGACTGCCGCCGTACCCATTGCCCGCTATGCCATCGGCCTGATGAAGGACCGAGAGGAATTAAAGGAGAACCCGGACTTTAACCCGGTACGAAAGGGCATTATCCGCTTCGAGGAGCAGAGTAAGGAGGAACAGGCCCGCCTGATTCAGGAGAATCCCGACTACGGCGAGGTGATCTGCCGCTGTGAGAAGGTTACCCGGGCAGAGATTCTCCAGGCCATTCACAATCCTCTGGGAGTCAGCACCATGGCAGGCATCAAGTACCGGACCCGGGCCATGATGGGACGGTGCCAGGGCGGCTACTGCCAGATGCGGCTGGAGCAGATGATCGAGGAAGAGCTGGGCAAGAAGGAGACGGAAGTTTTGTATGCCAGACAAGGTTCCCAGGTGCTTATGGGAAAGGTTCGAGGGGAGGCTTAATTCTATGGAAAAGAAAGACGTCATTATCGTGGGAGGCGGTCCTGCCGGACTGGCCGCTGCGGTGGAGCTTTACGAAAAGGGAATTACGGATATTCTGATTCTGGAGCGGGAGAAGCATCTGGGAGGTATCCTGCGCCAGTGCATCCATGACGGTTTCGGACTGACCCGGTTTAAGACCACCTTAAGCGGACCGGAATACGCCCAGCGGTTTATAGACCAGGTGCTGGAGAAACAGATTCCCTGCCTGACCGACACCACGGTGCTGGAGGTGTCCCAGGACAAGGTGGTGACAGCGGCCAGCCGGGATGGGATGATGCAGTTCCAGGCAAAAGCCGTGATCCTGACCATGGGCTGCCGGGAGCGGACCCGGGGGGCCCTGGCCATTCCCGGAGAGCGGCCTGCCGGTGTCTTTACCGCAGGAGTGGCCCAGGCCTATATGAACCTGTATAACCGGATGCCGGCCAAAGAGGTGGTGATCTTAGGCTCCGGGGATATCGGTATGATCATGGCCAGGCGGCTGACCCTGGAAGGGGCCCATGTCCAGGCAGTATTTGAGGTACAGCCCATACCCAGCGGTCTTCCCAGGAACATTGAGCAGTGCCTGAACGATTACAACATTCCCTTATATTTAAGCCATACGGTCACGGACATTCACGGAAACTCCCGCCTGACCGGGGTCACGGTCTCCCAGGTGGACGAGAAGATGAGGCCCATTCCGGGAACGGAGAAGGAGTACGCCTGCGATACCCTGATCCTTTCCGTGGGTCTGATTCCGGAGAATGAGCTGTCCATAGACGCCGGCGTCAGGCTGGATAACCGTACCCGGGGGGCTCTGGTGGATGAGCATTTCCAGACCAGTGTGGAAGGCATCTTTGCCGCAGGCAATGTGCTTCATGTCCACGACCTGGTGGATTTCGTGTCCATGGAGGCGGAGCGGCTGGCAGATTCGGCTGCCGAATATGTGAAAAACGGTTCCCTGGAAGAATGTCCCTTAGAGATCGGCACGGATGCAAACATCGGCCATACCATTCCCCAGAGGATCAGCGGCCGGCGGGATGTGACGCTTTCCATGCGGGTACGGGGAGTATTCAAAAACTGCCGGATTGTGGTGCGGCAGAACGGTGTGGAGATCGCGGCAAAGAAGATGAAAAAGGCTCTGCCTGCGGAGATGATCCAGATTCCCCTTAAGGCAGACCGGATCGGAGAAAACGGGAAGCTGGAGGTGAGCGTAGAATGTTAAAGGAATTTACCTGTATTATCTGTCCCAATGGATGTGAGATTGAAGCTGAGATTGCGGATGGGAAGATTCTTTCCCTGGAAGGAGCTGCCTGCCCCAAAGGGGAGGCTTATGTCAGGCAGGAACTGACAGATCCCCAGAGAAATATTGCCACCTCGGTTCTGGTCCGGGGCGGTGTGCTGCCTCTGGCCAGCGTGCGCCTTACCAGCCCGGTGCCCAAGGCGCGGATCTTCGATGTGATGGAGGAGATCCGAAAGATTACCGTGGACGCGCCGGTGAAGGCCGGGACCGTACTGGTCAAAGGGGTTCTGGGATATGACAGCGATGTGATTGTGACAAAGAGTGTGGAGAAACGGTAACCGGTAAGACAGGAAAGGGCTGCGTGGACAGGACGCAGCCCTTTCTGCGATGTACTGGTACTGGCCCCATGCTCCGGATGCTTCGTGACGGGGTTTCCGGTTTCTGAACGATTTCTTAACTGATTTCTTACGAATCATTCCGATTCTGTGAACTTTTTCCGATTTGGTTGACATATGCCAGCATTTGTCATTATAATGGGAGTATTGTCAAAAATGGCAGGGGTACCGCCGGGATACTCCTGGCCAGTTACAGGATAGATCTATAAGGAGATGACAGATGAAAAAGTCAGGATGGAAGAAGGTTCTGGCAGTGGTGCTGGGCCTTGTCCTCAGTATACAGCCTCCGGGAGGGAACCTGTTTTTACAGTCCCGGGTACTGGCCTACCAGGAGCGGCCGGCTACGGTGAACGCATCGACCCTCAATGTCCGCAGCGGACCAGGCACAGGGAATACCTCTGTGGCAAAGCTGGCCAGGGGTGTGGCCATTACCGTAATCAACGAGGTCCGGGGAAGTGACGGAAAGACCTGGTACCAGATCCGTTTTACCGGAAGCAGCGGCGGGGCCCAGACCGGATATGTGCTGGGAACCTATGTGAAGTTTCCGGTGTCCTACACCCCCAGTGCGGATTTTGAGGCCAGTCTGGCGGCCCAGGGATTTCCGGACAGTTACAAGGAGCCTCTGCGGCAGCTTCATGCCCAGTATCCCAACTGGATCTTTGAAGCCCAGCAGACAGGCCTGGACTGGAATACCGTAGTGGTCAATGAAAGCGTGCTGGGCCGTAACCTTGTGGCAAAAAGCAGCATTTCCTCCTACAAGTCCCTGGCAGACGGGGCCTACAACTGGGACAACGGCACCTGGACCGGATTTGACGGAAGCAGCTGGGTGGCCGCCTCCCAGGAGGTGACCAGTTATTATCTGGACCCAAGGAATTTCCTGGATGAGGTGTCGGTTTTCCAGTTTATGAACCACAAATTCGATGCCAGTACCCAGACACGGGAAGGACTACAGGCCATGGTCCAAGGGACCTTTCTGGAGCGTGAGGTGATTCTCAACGGCTCGGCAGCCGGAGGCACCGGCACCGCAGGCGGCAGCACCGGCACCACGCCGGGAGGCGGGCCCGGTGTGGTTACCTCCCCGGGAGGCGGCGGTTCCGGTCCGTCAGCCGTGCTGACGGCGCCACAGGCATCGGTCAGTCTCCACAAGACCCAGCAGGTGGCTTCCTCCGCAGGGGGCGTGGTGGTAGGAGTTCCTCCGGGAAGCAGCGGCACCTCCCAGAACGGCGGAGGCAGCGGACAGACCACGCCGGGAGGAGGTGCCCAGACCGCACCGGGAGGCGCTTCCCAGCCAGGCTCCGGCCAGGGTTCTTCCACGCCGGTGGTGACAGCCCCCGGGCCCGGCGGGAGCCAGTCAGGCCCTGGGGCCGGCAGCTCCCCTATGCCGGGGGATGGCAGCCAGGGAGGCTCCTATGTGGACATAATCATGAGGGCGGCCCAGCAGACCGGGCTGAACCCCTATGTGATCGCTTCCATGATTATCCAGGAGCAGGGGTCCAACGGCCAGGGACGGTCCATTTCCGGAACCGTATCCGGCTACGGAGGGTATTATAATTACTTTAATGTAGGCGCCTATGCGGAGAACGGCATGGGGGCGGTGGAGCGGGGGCTCTGGTATGCGTCCCAGTCCGGGGATTACGGAAGGCCATGGAACACGCCGGAGAAAGCCATCATCGGCGGCGCCCAGTTCTATATGAACAATTATCCGGCCAACGGCCAGGATACCTTTTATTTGAAGAAATTCAATGTCCAGGGGAACAACCTGTTTAAGCACCAGTATATGACCAATGTGGACGGGGCGGCCTCGGAGGCAGCCATCTTCGCGGAAGGTTATTCCCAGCTTTTAAAGACAGCGCCTCTGCGCTTTAAGATTCCGGTGTACCAGAATATGCCGGCAGCCCCCTACCCCAGGCCTACCGGCGACGGGAGTCCCAACAACAAGCTGTCGGGCCTCAGCGTGTCCGGCTTTGCCCTGACGCCTACCTTCAGCCGGGATACCGGTTCCTATGACCTGATTGTGGACCAGTCAGTCAGCAGCGTGACCGTAAGTGCGTCGCCCATTGACAGCAAAGCCCAGGTCAGCGGAACCGGAACCATCCAGCTTGCAGGAGGCAGCAACAATATCCGGGTTGTGGTCAGGGCGGAAAACGGCGGGGAACGGGAGTATGTGATCCATGTGGTCCGCCGCAGCAACGGTCCCACGTACAACGCAGGCCTGGGAGGCAGCCAGGGGAGCCAGACCGTACCGGGCGGTTCCCAGGGGGCCCAGAGTGTGCCGGGAGGCGGCCCGGGGACCCAGAGTGTGCCGGGAGGCAGCCAGGGGATGCCGTCCAGTCCCGGGGGAGCCGCAAATAACGGTCCGCCAGCCGCGGCCGGAGGCGTCAGTCCCGGAGGAAGCGGAAACGCGCCTACCCCAGGCGGCAGCAATGTGATTATCATCAGCCCTTAAGAACGGGAACTGATTACAGGACAAGGAGAGGTTATGAACATCAGATTCAGACGATTGGTATTTGGACTGCTTGCGGCAGTCATGATGTCGGTGGCCGTGCCCTTTGCCGGGCTGGCAGCCACGGCCAGGATCGCATTTTCCGATCCTTCCACCAAAGTAGGGGAGGAAGTAAGTGTAACCATGAAATTCACGTCCACCAGCGGAGAGGCCCTGGGCAACACGGATGTGATGCTGGCTTATGATCCGGCTTTTCTGGAATATATCAATGAGACGGACAATGCCAGCGGCGGCAATGGGGCAATCCGTGTCTGGAGCGGCTTAAGCGGCACCACGGAGGTGGTAACGGTTCTTAAGTTCAAGGCACTCCAGGCAGGCACCGCCACCATTACCATAACCTCCTGGGAGGGCTATGACAACCAGGGGCAGGTTCTGACTGTGGACAAGGAAGGAACTTCAAAGATTACCATTGCAGGGCTGCCCACGTCCTCCACGGATGCCACGCTCCAGACCCTGCAGATTTCCCCGGGAGTCTTAACCCCGTCCTTCAGCCCGGATGTCCGGGATTATACTGCTACGGTGGGGCTGGACACGGAGAAGCTGACCGTCAGTGCCAGGGCCAACAACGACAAGGCCTCCGTGGCGGTTCAGGGAGATGAGGGCCTTACCGAAGGCACCAATACCGTGGTATGTACGGTTACGGCGGAGGACGGAACCACCACCGGCACTTATACCATCGTGGTCACCAAGGTGGCCGGCGGCGAGAATACGGGGACCGGTGAGCCGGAACCGTCAGCCGGACCGGAACCGGAGATTCTGGCAGAGCTGGATGTGACGGCCAAGAAGGTCCGCATCATTGAACGGCCGGCAGATGTGGCAGTTCCGGAAGGCTTCAAGGAAAGCTCCATTGCCATCGGTGACACCAAGGTCATGGGATGGACCTGGGCGGCAGACGAGAATCCCAGATACTGTGTATTCTACGGCATGAACGAAGCGGGAGAGCAGGATTTCTACCGCTATGACCTGCGGGACAAGACCATCCAGCGGTATTTTGCAGACCAGCAGACCCTGGAAGTGACCCAGGACCAGTATGTGGATGCGGTGAACCGGTACAACAGTCTGGTGGATACCTACGGGAAGATGAAGCTGATCCTCATTGGCCTGGGGGCAGTGGCGGCAGTGCTGCTGGTTCTGGTGATTATCCTGCTGGTGACCCGGCGGGGCGGCGGTTCCGGTTACGGCAGCGGTTACCAGGACCGGGAACCGGATTCCCGGCCTTCCAGGGGCAGACGCCTTACAAAGGAAGAGCAGTACATGATGGGCCAGGAAGACGACTACGAAGAAGAATTCCCGGAGGAGCAGGAGCTTCCGGTGGAAGAGTATCAGCCGGAGGTTCTGGACGATCACAGGATCTATGAACAGATGTCCAGAGGCTATACGGTGGAGACCACCCATGAACGGGATGCCGTCCGGGCGGCCAGGAACGAGGCGGCCGCTACCGCAGGGCCTTTGCCGGACAGGGCAGAGGAGGAAGAGGACTTCGAAATCTTTGACCTGGACGAGTAACGAAAAACGTAAAGGAAAACGGAAACGGTTTGTGCCGGGAGTCTGTTTTGGGCAGACTTCCGGCATAAGTTATTGCTGCTGCTTACGGGGCATCTTCTTGTCCGGCTGTGCCGTACAAGAAGCATCGGGCGTCCGCCCGATGTGGAAAACTGGACAAAAACAGTCTTAC
>CAJTOV010000025.1:30546-30793 GCA_910577765.1 uncultured Lachnospiraceae bacterium | reverse complement strand
GCTATACACCTCCATATATAGTATAGCCTTTTTTATCACTTTAATCAACACATAATAATCGCTTTATTCGTCATTTACTGTGACGAATAAAGCGATTATTAAATCAAAACATTTTCCTAAATCTCACATCGGCAGACTATCCCTCAAACAAAGCGCCCCCAACCCGCTAATGTCAAGTTAGTGCCACGAACTTTTTTCACTTTTTAAGTAAAAATCGCTGAACCCCGCATAAATTCGCGAGGCGTAT
>CAJTOV010000025.1:0-30536 GCA_910577765.1 uncultured Lachnospiraceae bacterium | reverse complement strand
TATTATCCCAAAATCCCCCTCATTTCTACACCGGCAGGCTCCCCCTCACACAAATCGCCCCATACCCCGCGTATGTCAAATTAATGTCACAAACTTTTTTCACTTTTTTTGAGCGAAAATCGCTGAAACCCGCATAACTTCGTGAAGAGTATAGCACATTAGTGCTAAGCCCAGGCAAAAGCAACGGTGGATTAGTGTCAGATCATTTTCGAGTTTTCTTTCCCACTTTCACCAATCCCAAATAATAGCTTATCAAAATCGCTTTGATACAGTCCATCCTGAATCACTCTATACTTTTCAAATTCACTCTCAGCAAAGCTTTTAGCGATTTCAGCTGATACCTTACCCTTATCCCTCAAGATCTCTTCCTCATTAAATTCCAAAAATACATCCAGTCTTTTCGACCAATCTTCCATAGTCATAGGAATCTGTCTTCTTGCCTGTCGTTCCGCATAATCCAAATACATAGTGACAAACTGATTTAAATCCTGCATCTCCACTTTTGTCAAATAATTCTTTGCAATACTGACATCCGATTTCACGATTTTACCCATTGGAGCATTTTTCCAAGTAGTCAACCCCATATGTTCTTTTGTATGGTCTGCACGCTCTACGATCACCTCTGCAGCCGTATGATGATGAATTGCATAATGCAGCTTATTCTGAACCATGGCAAAAAAATCCTTAGATGTAGCCGCTGTAGGAGAATAATCCACTGCCGTTGCATAGATATCGGTTATCTTTTGATAAAATTTTCTCTCACTTGCACGAATTTCCCTGATTTCATCAAGTAAATGCTCAAAATATTCCTCATCAAATATCTGCCCATTTTCAAGCCGTTTTTTATCCAACACATACCCCTGAATCGCAAAGGTCTTTAATACCTTTGTTGCCCACTGCCTGAACTGGGTTGCCCGAATGGAATTAATTCGATAGCCCACTGAGATAATCGCGTCAAGATTATAAAATTTCATCCTATATTTTTTGCCGTCAGAAGCAGTTGCCGAGGATTCCTCGGTAACTGCTTCTGACTCTAACTCTCCGCTGGCAAAAATATTTTTCAAATGTAAACCAATATTGTCCGTCGAGCAATCAAAAAGCCTCGCCATGCTCTTTTGTGTCAACCATACATCTTCATCATGAACTCTGACCTCAATGCCGTCCTCCCCATTCTGTTTGGTAAACACAAGAAAATCCGTAGTACTATTTCTGATCTGTATCTTTTTGTCCATAAAATCACCCAATCTTATTCCGACAATCTATTATTACAATCTACTCTCTTAATCCACATCCTGCGGACATCCCATTCATACAAACCCTTTAGGAGCTGACAGATATCCGGTAAGGTATAAATACTTCTAACAAAAATTCTCAATAATCTTCTGCACTGCATAAGGCCGTGCATATTTAATACAAAAATCACTGACATATATCACATCTTTTTCAAAAGGTTCCACCCACATTGCCGGATAGACTACAATTTTCTTTTGAATTCCCCGTTTTCTGACTATAATAGAATCGGAAAAAATATGGATATCATATCCCGACATCCCCAATATCTGTTTCAATGAGCCAATATACCGTATCTGCTCCTCCATCGAAACAGCCGATGCCAAAATACCACTTTTCCCCCAATTTAAAAGTTCCAATGCAGCATATCGATCCAAAAGGCCATGCACATGCTGATTTCGATAGTGTTTCAGACATTTATAACATGAACTTCCGCAATCACAGCTTTGCAGAAGCATTTCGACTTCATCTAATAGCCATTCTATTTCTTCTGCTACACTGTCCGCATATCCCGCACCACTAGAAAGGCTGTCATATAAATAAATATCCACAAAAAATCCCTTTGCATTCTCCCTTAACCGATATCCTGTTACCAGCTCCGTAAACTCAATATCCAAGGCTTTACTCGCTGCCAGACGAATGGCTTCTGCCAACGATAACGCTGCCCGGTTAAGCCATGGATTATCATTTCGCCTGGTATCAATCCGTGTACTGGCCAGAGCAAATTCCATCACCAACATGTCCGTTATAAAATCATAACCCAGATTTATATTCTCCACATTTACATGCCGACATCCATTTCGGGCAAATTTTGAATGATATGGCCGCTTTATCTTGCTAAGAACATAATTCTCATCTCCTGGCATTGCAGCGCCACAGTCCTTGCACACCATAAATCCATGATTCTCCACCCCTCTGTTCAACATGATAATTCGCTGATTGGTTCTGGAAGCAATTCTTATATGTTTGCAGCCAGAAAGCGCCTGCATCTCATCAGAATCAGGCAATGTTGAATAAAGCGGCTGCTGAACAGCAGAATATTCCTCTGTTAATTGAGCATCTGAAATCGGTCCTGCATTTACAGGAGCAAATCCCCACGGACGAAGCATTTGTCTGTCCCTCTCAAGTCCCCGATTACCGCAAAAAGGACATACTCTGGTTTTTTCTTCTGCAAGACCAAACCAACCACAATCAGGACATCTGAGAACCGGCTTTAAATAATTCGGATCTTCAGTATAGGTACGTGCCGGTGTCAGAGCTTTTCCATGCTGCCGTTCACTGCCAGGATAATAAAACCCACCAATCTGATAAGTCTGTTTATCCACCACAATCGCCCTCCCGGGCGCATATTCCCCAATCGCAATATCCAATCCTCTATCAACCTCATAGGTCACTTTACCATTGGTATCTGTGATATAGGTACTAACCACATTCTTAGGGAAAGAATAGGTTGGTATGATCCCTTCCTCATAAAGCGCATCCAATAAACTTTTTTTATGCTCCGACTCAGTATTTCCTTCCGCACCAAACAGCTCTGGATGTGTATCACGCTTCTCCTTCAATATTTTAAAATTTCCTTCCAGCTCATTCCTGAATTCTTGAAAATCAAATAAAGTTCCTCTCGGTATAAGCAAATCCTCCGCTGAAATCCTGTATTTTGCAACAAATCCCACAAAATCTGCCAAGTACTCATCCACAAAATCTACTGCTAAACAAGTGTCCATACTTGAACTTTTCTCTGTAAGAAACTCCTGTAAAATCACTATGCTCAAATGTCTTTGCAATAATTTTTTACTTCTGATATCAATCCATGGTTTCCGGGAGTCTCCTCGAAACATGGGGATCGGATTTTTAAAATACAATGTATCATGTGGCCCATCCTCACAGAATGTCACAATTGTAGACAAACTGGAACCACGTCTGCCTGCACGTCCGGCTCTCTGCTGATAATTCTCCCTCATAGGGGGAATATTTCGCAGACCAACCGCAACCAGCGACCCGATATCAATACCCACCTCCATAGTAGTAGTACTGCTGAGAATATCTACTGGCGTTTCACCCTCTTGAATCAAGTCTTGAAAACGAAGTTCATACTTTTCCGTTTTACTCCACATCTCGTCCCGCTGATCTTTATGAGACAGTTGAGCTGTATGCTCCTCAGTATCAATCACACGAATCCTCTCCCCATTTAATGCATCCTCAATGGGTTTTCTCCAAAAATTCAAGGATTCATACTCTTCATCTGACATTGTATGAATTGCCGGTCCGCCGCAGCTTGGACATCTGCCCCTCAGCAAATACGGTGTTATCTCAGAACACTTCTCACACCTGTACCAACAGTGATTTTCATCAAACCTGGGCTTTATTCGAGAAAGATCTACATAAAATCTTCCGTTATCTGGTTCTGTCGTATCCAGAAACATCTCCCTTAAAACTCTGCGCCACACATCGACATCTTGAGATTTCTCTGTCCATCCCATGATTTCCCGAATCCTTTTCGGGAAATTCCAGTCCTTTTTCAGACCATACCCACCATAATTTATACGGACGTTCTCCCGCACCATATCTGTAATCCTATGTCCTAAAGCAGTCGCCGTATCACATACAAAAATAATCCATGCGTGAAACACTTCCACAAACTCTTGATCCGTTATGCAAATGTTATAATCTTCCAATCGTTCAATAGCATCCATAAGAGCCTGTTCTGTAGGCTCAATCCAACTTGTAGCAGAATCATACAGCGTATTATAACCCCCAGAAAATAACCGCAATAAATATTCCTGCATTTTTATCGGGGCGTTTTCCATAGAAAACCTTGGGGTGTACTCTCGATTTCGCTTCACACTGCGCTCATAACCGCGAAGCGCTAAAGAACAATTATCAGCAAATTTCTCTCTTTCCAAATCATGAAACAGTTGAACATGCTTTTCCCCTGCGGCAAGGCAAAAGTAATCATATAATCGATCCATAGACCGTTCTGTCACAGACTTTTCCATTTTGTCAATTGCCAGCACAAACAACTGACGAACAGACATGAGATCAGAAGCCTCCGACATATCCCGTGCAAGCTTTGCTGCCCGTTGACGGCTGTCTGAGAATAGCAATACCTTTCGTCCCTCATTTGGCAAACGATCCGGATTCTGATCTTTGCCAGGCACCCCAGGCTGCACCTGAAACTGAGCCTTAATTAAGTTAAAAAACGATTGATTTCCCCGTGTGCTAAATGAAGTCAACTGTGCCTTTGACAACTGATGTCTGCAATGAGGACAAGTCGAAAAAGTTATAATCTGAGGACGTCCTTTGACAGAATACTTACAATAATAAAGCTTCCTTATTCCTTGTTTTCCTTCCAAAGAATCATCTCTAAAATTCAAAAACCCACTATGCACATCCAGATAGCAAGGCAGCATGGGATGTTCACCTTGTTGTGAAATAGGCTCATCATCTTTACCCGGAAGAAACAAATGAATCTCTTTCATACGGCGGTCTATTACTTGCCCAGGATAATTCCAAAGATAAACACTCCCCCGGAAAGAATCATTCTCCAAAATATATCCCTTATAAAAAAGCGCACCACACCTTCTGTCATTATAAAGCTCATATACAACACTATTGCAATGAGGACACACAAGCCTGCCATCGGACAAAAAGATATCACCCAAAGTCAGAGAACCATCCGAGTGAGAACACTGGCAATTTTCATTTGCACAGGCATAAACGCCATGAATTCCTTTAAATAACATATGCATACGAGCAGGAAACAGCACAATCCCCTTTTCATTTCTGGCCAGCGGCGCAATTGCCAGAAGAACACTCACTCCAGAAAGAGCACGTTCCTCATCAACCCCAGGAAAAATCGTAATTGCCAACTCCCGCAGAGACACCGCATTGCCGCGGCAGAGGCGAATCAGCTCATAAAAAGGCCTATATGCAATCATATGGTCATACAGCCACTCATATGCCGATTCCAAATCTCCAAAAGGTGCGGCTGTTTCCTCCACGTCTTTCCAAAACTCATTCAAAGCCTTCAGACGTTTCTCTTCTTTACCTTCAAAATATGAAGCCTGCGTTTCCTCAAATTTTAAAAAAGGAATATCATATTGAAGTTTATCCTGAATTTCTTCTATCTCACCAGTGAGATAACAGAATTTTCTATCCTTATCAGCCGCCGTCAGTTCATTTGCAAACCGCATAACCGCATATCGGTCAGCATCATTTCTGTCCGGCATACTGGCGGTAGTCAATATAAATTGAACGCGATCACGCGTAATCCCAAGTTTATGGAATAAACGCCGGATAAGCAAAGCAACCTCTCCACCAGACGAACCTCTATACATGTGGGCTTCATCAATAACAAATAGCAGCTTGTTAGACGCATCTGCACTCAGCCATTCTTTTGTGTCTGACCACATTTTCCTCTCACGAGGTCTGAGAAGCATATACTCAAGCATAGAATAGTTTGTAATCAAGATATCCGGACTGAACTGTTGCATCTCAAACCGGGTAATCAACTCCGCATCTTCATCATTAGGAATATGACTGCTGCCATGAAGTCGTTTCAAAAAGCTTTCCATATCACTCTTGGCAGGTATTTTTCCGCTATCCAACAGCTTTTCAAAAAAATCTTTCTCTTCATCTGTTTGAGGAAATGTGATTCTTTCCAATGTTTTTTCAAGTGCTCTATCCTGTTTTTTCTCCGGCGTTTCTCCCGGATAAGGCGTCCTGCCAGTATACATGCCAAATTGAGGTCTGCGTATATCCTGTCCACAAACCTCCCTGAAAATATTAATAAATTTATTTTCCGGGTCTCCGATAAGACGTCTCAGTCTGCTAATCTGATCAGAGACCAAAGCATTCATAGGATACATAATAATCGTCCTGATGCCACGCATTCTCCAGGCTTCCTTAGAGTTACGGGCCTCACTTGCAAGTTTCGCCATAAGCGGCCACATAAAACATTCTGTTTTACCAGAGCCAGTGCCTGTAGCAACAAAAAGATCCTTACCAGCCACTGCTGTCTCCAGGGCCTTTATCTGGTGCAAAAAAGGAGATTTGTGGACGCCAATCCCAGCCTCTGCCAATTTTTCAAAATAGTCCTTCATCCATTCCGGCAAATCAGTATATTGAATGCCACCATATTGACTCTTATAAGCAGGCGATGATTCGATAAATGGTTTTCGATACAAAAGCCCCTCATCATCTAACTGAGAACTAATTGCAGATAAAAGCAATGTAGATTTTCCAAAATACTGGGATTTAATATACTCTTTCAGTTCTGTCCGCAGTTGTTTATGTACAAAATTTGCTCCATTTGTCATGATATCATTCCTCTTTAAACTGGTATCCTATTGATTCAAGAACATTTTTTATCGCACAAAATACAGGAAGCTCAAAAATTCTGTTAAAATCATGAGGCAAACCCGCATAAGACTTAGGCCAGCTGTATAGCTTTACCAAATTAAGCTCCGCAGGCGGAAATAGATAATTGATATGTACCTGCGCAATCTTTCCATCTATATGATAGATAGTGGCCGGCAAAACATTTTTCGCAGACAGATACCCGTTGGAAACTGTTCTGTAATTGCCCTCTGTAACCATCCATTCAGGCAGCTGACTTCCCATTAACCGTTCATTCTCTATTTTATATAAATAGTAAGTCCAATTTCCAAAAGAACCAGTCCGCGCCAGAGAGATCTCACCCGTTTTATCCGGAATATCAACCCAATACCCATAGTTAAAAGGTGGCTTTGTGCGATGATATTCCACTTTTGTTTCAACAACTATGGGCCGCCATTTTGCATGTGATATCAGATACTCCCATTGTTCTGTAAGGGTACTTTCCTGTAATTGGTACATCTCTTTCACCTGCAAAGAACTTGTATCTCCCACATCAAAAAAATAACTTCCAATACCACTTAAATACTGTTCTCGATCAAGAGGAACTCCTCGCATAAAATAAACTCCTCCGGCTTCCGATATACACTCAGCAGCCGGTACAATCCTGTCCGGTGAATGATAAACATTGCCCGTACTCAAGAAAATATGATATATTTCATTACACAATTCCTCCGTGTCATCAGAATAAAATTGATGAATCTCTGGATACATTTCCAGATAACTTTTTGTAAGCTTTGCTATCCTTTTCTTAAAGTGTATAATAGAAGCCGGTTGAAGATCCTCCTGAATATCCCACAGAGAAGCATATCCCATCTTTCCAAGTAAGCTGTAAACCACTCGTGCCTTCCAAGACTCCTCCCGCTCTGCTGCTCCTTTAGAGATATGAAATTCATCTGCAATCGTACCAATAAGACCACAATACTTCTTCATTCTGTTTCTCCAAGATAAGCGTAAATATAAGAGAGCACTTCAGAGGACATCCATGATTCCTTTTCTGTTTCTTTAAACAAATAATTCCGAAGAACATCTATTCTGCCGCAAACATACCCATACGGAAGAATTGCAAATATATAATCATAATCCGGACTGTCATCCTGCAAAATAATATGCATGTCTGTCAAAATCTGTTGAATCAGGTTCCGTCCAAGAATTCCTATCCCCATATCACGGAATAAGTTATTGTGATATGGTTTAACCACAGCACGGTCATAATGTCGAAACCCTTCCACCACACATCCACCAACAAATTTTCGAGTCGAATGCTTATCTACAAAATGCTCTGTCAACAGAGGCATCATATAACTAAAAAAGCTATTAGGTTCCATCAATAAATCTTCCGAATAGGGATGTATGCCTATATAAAATCTGTTTTTGTCCGCAATAATTCCTGTCAAATATGGATTCCAGGCACTGCTAAACAGATTTTCTATGGCAATAATCTTTTCCTCCGAATTGAGACATTGTTCCACTATTGAATTTGAATAATTTCCTTCTAACCTCAAAGTTGCTGCCAGACAGCCAAACAAAGCCACTGAAAAAGCGTCCGCAATATCACGAGCACAAGGTCCGGCTAACAGCAATGGAACATGATTTACATAGGCTGCATACATATATGCTCCCAAAGCCTCCGCATACGTTTCAGAAACACCAGCTTCAAAAAGTTCAAATCTGATAGTCTCCTTCAATTCAGTCCAGTCATGGTTTAACTCAAGTTCTTCCATTGGCAAATGCTCTCCTTCTATAAAAGCCGCCGCAGGAATATTGGGCTGTGGCATCGTAACCATTCCTGCCCCTATTGGAAATTGGAACGCCATATCGGCAACAAATTCCGCCGCATGAGTCTTCGCCTGTTCAATGCGATCAGAAACCTCCTTCTCCACATCAGTGGCTAATTGCTTCTGCCTCCCAAGTTCCCTCAAGACACCATCTAATTTCTCTCTTGTCTCCGTATATTCTTTAGTCAACTGATCCAAAATCTTTGATTGCTCAACTGCTTTTTCTCGTATAAGTTCTAATTCCTGATTTGCCTTTTCAATTTGTAAAGCATTTTTCTTTTCCCACTTTCCCGCCACAAGGCTTTCACAAGTCTCCATTAATGTCGGATGATTTTTTACACAGCAGGACAATACCTCTCCTTCCAAATCAGAGTTACTAAGATATTTATCTGCCAGTTCCATAAATTGTTCTACAAACCCTTTTGCCTCTGTTATATTACATTCACATACATCCATAACCTTTTCATAAAGTTCGTCTGTAGGCAATTCTCTAAGAAAACTGTTAAAATTCTGATACTGACTTTTCACAAAACCTTTCTGTTTCATAGCCGCCCATGTCGTTCTTTGCACCAGAATATCTTTTACAGCCTCTAGCGGATTTTTAACACGGACAATCTTACTTGGTCTCCCTATATTAATTCTGCGATGAAAATACCTTTTATCAACAGAAAAAACATCCTCATTCATTAGTAGAAACCCCGGAAGAGAAAAGACACTTGTTTTTAACCTAACCCTATTTTCTGTAATGTCCAAATCTTTAGAAGTACAGAATACTCCCTCATAAATTCCATTTTCATTCCAATAAGCAAAGATTATTTTGCGAGCTACAATAATATCCATAATTCCATTTTTCATTTTTTCCAAAAGTTCACTCATAGAAGCACATTCTTGAACAACAATAATTTCAATAGGAATATACTCATCTTTATAGACAGACAGGATATAGTCTTTTGTTGGATCATTTAAATTGGGAACCGCCTTCCAATTCCAAATACCAACAAATTCCTCTGGACCAGGTGCTCGTTTTTCCTTTGTATATAATTTCTTATAACTAGGTGCGTCAGGCAAATAACCACCTAAAATAATGCCATTTTCAATATCTGAAAGTCTGTCTAATCTTAAGCGTCCCTCCGAATCATATATCACCTTACACAACGATGTAAATGGATACTCTACATCGCGAACTAGTTCTCCACTAGAAACAGACTTTTCCTCAAGTTTATTTAGTTCAGCAAGTTCTGCCTCTAATTCCATTATTCTATCTCTAGCTTGGGTTAATTTTTCTTCCCTATCATCCAGTTTCTGTTGAGTCTCTTCTACATTGGATTCTAATTCCTCAATATCTCGTATATAATTATCTTCAGAAACCTCCCATTCTGCTTTTGCATTAGATAACTGTTCATTCAATGTAATGCCATATATATTTTCATCTGTTTCTGCAACAGCAGACAGAGCACTCTCTTGTTTTGCTAATAGTAATTG
This sequence comes from uncultured Lachnospiraceae bacterium, assembly GCA_910577765.1. Taxonomy (GTDB): domain Bacteria; phylum Bacillota; class Clostridia; order Lachnospirales; family Lachnospiraceae; genus Brotaphodocola. The sequence goes on along the minus strand of CAJTOV010000025.1, from coordinate 20,592 downwards.
TACTGCACTTTTAGCCAGTTGAATATATTCCTCAGAACGAGTTTGTTCCACAATCTTAAAGTAAATATCTAGTCGCTCAGAAAGGACTGTTTGAGAAAGTGTCAGAAGTAACGCAGATTCTGAATCTTTTCCCTCATTGATCAAATTATCCTTCTGAGTATTGATTTCTTTAAGTAAGAGAGCTACCTGATCATTCACAAATGATACTATAAATGATTCATTCCTATAACGAATCATTAATCTTATTGCCATTTTTTCAGAAATGCTATTTGGCCGAAAACCGGGACATATTTTCGAAAATTTTTGTGGTTTATTCTGAAAATATTTTTTTATCTCTTTTCCTGTAATGAGTTTACAAATATAAGCTAACTCTTCATCAGTCAGTTTTTCAACATAGTTCATCTTTATACTCCTTATCTTCCGGATTGCATTTTTGTTACAAACTGCTTAAAATAACAGAAAGCTCCCTCTGCCATATAGCCTTCTCTGATTTTTTTATAAAGCCACATCTTTACTTTTGGGTAATTCTCCAACTGATTGAAAACTGCCCCTAATTCATGAGGTATTGGTATCAATCTACCGTCAAAAGATTTCAATCTTTTGACGAGTTCAAAATCATTGCTAATGACTTCCCGCAATTTTCTCTCGTATCTAACTGACCAAACCAAGTCAAGTCCTTGCATAACTCTAATCTCTGTTCCAAAATGTATATTTTCAATTTCTATTCTTCTTTTTGCTTTCAAAAAACGTTTTTCCTGTAAAATTCCATCCTCCAAAATGATTACAGACCCATCATATTGGGATCTCGCACACAATATCCGTTTTTCCGGCAATTCATATTGAATACCAGAGTTAAGTATATTACCATGAATATCTAAAATTTCAACGACTGGTTTAGGCATCGTATTACTTAACTGATCCCTCCAAAAATAGGTATACTCTAACACTTTCGTTCGGCCGATAGAAATCAGCTGTTGACGTGCATTGCAATCCATCCTAATTACTTTCCCACTTTCGCCCGGACAGGAAAACCTTTTCATGGTTGTAGCAGGAAAAGCTTTCTCTACAATATTCTCTCCACCATGCATATGCATAAAAAGTTGATCTCTGTTATGCCGAATAACATACGGAGTCTTTGTATAGATTGGCCAGACCGAATTTAAAGAGAGAGGAGATTCCGTAAGACGGCAACGTAAATCCAAAAAAACCGGGCTGCATCTTCTGTAAATCTTGTTGCTTTTATCTCGTATATATACCATGTATATTTAGAAACCCTTTTTTCACAGATTTTCTTAATTTCTATATCTGAGGAATTTGGATGAACTCTTTTTGCGCACAGAAGATAGTAACTATTACCAATCTGAACATCTGCCCCATCTGGCAACTTCTTTCCTGCTTTTTGTGAAAAAACACTGCCAGAACAATCAATTCCTCTTACATATTGAGGCCAAAAACATCTCAACCCACTGTCAACATTCAATTTGTATTTTGGCGCTGGTATATTGCCTATATAGACATAGGTGAGTGTCTCTGGATTCAGACGCTCAAATGAGTATATGTATTGGTTATCTTGACTTCCCAAAGGCTGAATAGCCACATACTGTATCTCCTGCTCCTGTAAAATAGATTGTGGAACGTATAGCAATCCCAATTCCAAATCAAATTGATTACCCGTAATATTGCATATTTTTATAGGAAGCTCATACTCTTTCGCGTTATAGGTCATACAGACAGAGGAGCCAAATATACGCTCTGGACAATCCTTACTCTTCTCCGATATCTTATGTCTAAAATGACGAACATTTTTTTCTCCCTCTGTAAGGATAACATATTGACCGCATAATTCACACATGAATAAGCCACTTGCCGCTGAAACCATTCCTCCTGGATGTAACCTAGCTGCCTCATTGGCAGTTATTTTCTTCCAGCCATGTTCTGACCACATACAAACATGTGTTAAAGAAGCCATTTTTCTCTCCTATTAGAAACTTAGTTTCGATTCATAAAATATATTATATCTCGCTTTGTCGAAAAGTGCTATGAATTTTTATACATTTACATCAACAATTTATTTACACCGGCAGACTCCCCCTCACACAAATCGCCCCATACCCCACCGCCGGATCAGGAAACACCGGAATCCCTTCCATCTGCCGCGCCCCCCTGTGAAGATAAGCCTTCACCTTCTCCCCATACAGAAAGGGATCATTCCCGTCCACAATCCCCCACTGGTTCATCAGGGCCACACTTCCCGCCGCCACCGGGGTGGCAAAGGAGGTTCCGGTGACAGACTGGTAGCCGCCTCCCTTCATGGGGGCCATCAGGTTCACCCCAGGGGCGCAGATATCCGGCTTTACCTGGTTGTCCGTGCGGGTAAAACCCCTGCCTGAGAAGTCGGCGTAAGCGCCGGTTAAGCTGTCATAGGCTCCCACAGTCAGCACCCTGGCTGCCGCGGAAGGGATGGTCAGGGTGGTGTAAGGGTCCGCACCCAGAAACCGGGTGGAGGGATTTAAAATGGCAGCGGAAGGAAGCCACAAATCATACCGCCCGTCTACAATCCGCTCCGGTGCCAGCTCAAAAGCCCAGATTCCGCTTTCGATATAAGCCCCCGCCTCCGGAATAAAATCAAAATAGATTTCCTGGGCAGGGCTGTATGGCTTTGGCTTTCCATAGTACACCAGAATCCGGGTACCACCGTATGTATAGCGGGCCGGGCCAAGACGCTCCGACAAAGGCCCCAGCACCTCCCCGGAAGGCGTCCTCAGCCGGATGGTAAACTGGTCCGTGTAATACTTCCACAACTGCACCGAGAATCCCGTCTCATAGGGTCCCACAGACAGTTCCGCCACGGCAGGGACACTGCCGCTCCCATAGGCTCCGCTGTTTCCCGGGGCACTGCCGCTTCTATAGGCTCCACTGTCTCCTGCCCCACCCCGGCTGTCACCGGCTCCGGCTCCAGCACCGCCTCCGGCCCTTCCCGGCCCCCTTTGTCCCGTTCCCAGCCTTCCGCTCCTGTGTCCTGCCGCCGCTCCCTCATTGCCGCTTCCCACCACCAGGGTGGTCCGGCCATAGTTGCCGATATCATCCAGAAAGGTCTCCAGAAGACTGGTGCCGTCGTGGGAGCCGTAGGTATTGCCGAAACTGATATTGACCACCAGGGGCATCTGCCGCTCTACTGCCTGGGTTACGGCAAAATTCACCCCCCGCATCAGCTCCGTGGTTCTGGGAAATCCATCGGGCCCCGGATTCCCCAGCCGGACCACCAGCAGTCCGCTTTCATAGGCTATCCCCCTGTACTGTCCGCCGCTGCCGCGGCCATTTCCCGCCGCGATTCCGGCCACTGCCGTGCCGTGTCCGCTGACATCCACGGAAGGCACGATCTCACGTCCCCGGGCCCGGCTTCCGGTCTCTAAGGCCCGGTTGATCTCTTCGGATGTGTACACCTGCCCCAGGACCTGGTCCCACAGAAGAACGATCCGGGTACTGCCGTCCTCATTGCGGAAATCCTCATGGAAATAGTCGATCCCTGAGTCCAGCACAGCCACCAGGATTCCCCGGCCCGTCAGGTTATAGGGATTTTCCTGAAGCGGATTGATGCAGGAGGCTGCCCTGGCCCGGTTGACGGCGAAAAACAGCCTCTTGGGTTTTTCCACATATTCGATCTGGGGCAGTGCGGACACCTGGTCAATCAGCTCCTCCGGCACCACCAGCACCGCATACTCATTGCGCATTTCCTCCACCTGGACTCCCATGACCCGGACCGGGTCCAGGCTCCCGGAATATTTGACAATCAGCTCCCAGGTCCGGCTCCGGGGATCAAACCCCACATTCAAATCCTGGGAAGCCTCCCGCTCCCGCTCCCCGGTGTCCAGGGCAAGATTCAGGCTGTTTTCCAGCTTCTGGTTTGGCATAGGCACTCCTTCCCCCAGCAGACCCAGGGGATTGCGTTCTTTCCTAACAGCTTATGCCATCCCACGGCGTTCCAGTCCGCCAAACCCGTGCAGCATTGCACCAGTACTGCCTTGCGGAACTTCCTCCCTCACTCCACGCCATACAGCGCCCCGTACTTTTCTTTCAGATACCGGATATAATAATCCGGGTTGAAATCCTCCCCGGTCATGTCCTTGAGAAGTCTCCGGCTCTCCCGCATTTTCCCGTACCGGTGAATATGCTCCCGAAGCACCCGGACAATGGCACCAATGTCCCCGGACCGCAGGCATGCCTCCACATCCATCTGCTTCTTCATCCAGGCATACATCTGGGCCGCAAATGCACTTCCCAGGGCATAGGACGGAAAATACCCCAGGGACCCCTGGGACCAGTGAATGTCCTGCAATACCCCTTCCGAATCCTTCCCGGGGCGGATTCCCAGATACTGCTCATAATAATCGGCCCACAGCCCCGGAAGCTTCCGGACATCCAGATCCTCCTCCACCAGCTTCTTCTCCAGCTCATACCGTACCAGCACGTGAAGGCTGTAGCACAGCTCATCCGCCTCGGTCCGTATCAGCCCCGGCTGTACCTTGTTGACCGCAGCCACAAACTGCTGCCGGCTGACCTCCCCCAGCTGGGACGGGAACAGCTCCTGAAGCCTTTTGTATATGGGCACCCAGAAGGCCTCATTGCGGCCGATGATATTTTCCATGAACCGGGACTGGGATTCGTGCATGCCCATGGAGGCCCCCTGGCCGATCAGGGTCTGGGTCAGGCTGTCGTCCACCCCCAGCTCATAGATGCCATGGCCTGATTCGTGGATCACCGAGAACAGGGAGCTGTCCACATGGTCGCTGTAGTGGGTGGTGATCCGCACGTCATGGTTGTGAAGATTGGTGGTAAAGGGGTGGGCGCTGACTGCCAGCACACCTTTGTCAAAATCAAAGCCCACATATTCCGCAAGAAAATGCGCCAGTTCCCGCTGCTTTTCCTCCGGGTAATCCCCCACCAGGAAATCATCCCGGATCTCCACCCCGGACTCCATGATCCGGTGGAGGAAGGGCACCAGTTCCTCTTTCAGCTTTCCGAAGAACCGGTCCAGCTTCTCCATGTTAAAGCCCTTTTCGTAGGAATCCAGCATTACGTCGTAAAGCTTCTGCCCGTCCTTGGCCCGGTAGGCGGCAAACTTCTTCTGATAGGCGATGATCTTCTCCAGCGTAGGGGCAAAGGCTTCAAAGTCATTGTCCTCCCTGGCTTTTGCCCAGATCCGGGTGGACTCGGATACCAGCTCCTGGTAGGCCCGGTACTCCTCAGGCGGAATGCACTCCAGCCGCTCCAGCTCCTCCCTGGCCTCCCGCAGAATGGCCCTGGCAGATTCCGGCAGCTCCTCCCCCTGGCAGGCATCCAGGAGCCTGCGGATCTCATCCCCTGTCATGATGGACTGGTAAGCCCCGGACAGGGTTCCCTGAACCCTTGCGGTATAAGGTCCCGCCTCCCTGGGCGCCAGGGTCTCGTTGTCCCATTCCAGAAGAATCAGGGCTGTCTGGTAAGCCATGGCCTGCTCCAGGTGGCTTTGCAGCCGGGCAAAGGCAGGGGACTGGGGGGCTGCATGATTCTGATTATGGTCTTTCATAAACTTCTCCCTTCGTTATGTCAAAAGTACGTACCCATTAAAACAGGGAACACTGTACTCAGTGTTCCCTGGATTGTGAAACTCATGCGTCTATCCTCAGTGGACAAGGGAACTCACGCCCTTTGTCCACTGAGGGTATGTATGCGGCTGTTCACCAGGAGCACTCCCGGAACCGCTGCCTGTGGATTCCTGGCCGGCAGGTCAGTGTCTCAGCTTCTCCCGCTCCTGGTCCAGAATGGTGTGGGACTCTTCCAGAGTCGCATCCAGCACCGAATTCAGGGTGGTCTCCGGAAGGGTGGGGGCATAATAGAAGCCCTGCTGCAAGCCGCAGCCGAACCGGTTCAGGGCCTCCACCTGGGCCACGGTCTCCACGCCCTCCGCAATCAGCTTCTTGCCCATCTTGGCCGCAATCTGGGCCAGGCCTTCGATAATGTGTTCGGACTGGGGATTGGTCTCCAGCCGCCAGATGAACATACGGTCGAACTTCAAGGTGTCCACCGGAAGCTCCAGGGACTGGGTCAGTCCGGAATAACCGGAACCAAAGTTGTTGAGAATCAGCTCCACCCCCAGGGCAGACAGCTCCTGCATCAGAACCATCAGGTCCAGGGTGGCGGTGCTTAACACGTACTCGTCAATCTCAATGGCCAGCTTGCCTGCCGGAATGTGGTAGGTCTTAATAAGACTTTCCACCTTCTCAATAAAGTCCTCCTGCTGGAGAATCACCGGGGAAATGGCAAGGGCGATGGACTCAAACTCCCGCCCCTCACTGATCAGCTCCGCAATCTTGGCTGCCACCTTATCCAGGGCATAGTAATCCAGGGCCCGTACCTGGCCTGTATCCTCCGCAATGGGAACGAACTCGGCGCTTCCTACCATGCCCACTCCCTGGACAAAGACACGCATGTAGAATTCCGCACGGGTGAACTTCTTGGTCTCCGCATTGTAGGTGGGACGGTAGCGGACCTCAATTTCATTCTTGGCCAGGGCCGTACTTAAGTAGCGGGCCACTGCCATGTTCCGCTGGTATTTATTATGAAGCTTTGCATCGTACAGAGCGTACTGGTCGTTGCCCTGCTCCCTGGCATGGGAAACTGCCAGGTCCAGATATTTCAAAAGCTCCTCTGCATTGGCTGTATAGCCCGGGTAAGAGCAGATACCCACGGACACGGAACAGATACAGTCTGTATCCCGGATCTTCCAGCCGTGCTGGAACCGCTCCAGCATGGTCTCCACCATACGGATCGCCTTGCCCTGGGAACAGTTCTTCAAAATGACGATAAATTCCACACCCACATACCGGTAAACCGTACATCCGGCTTCCTCTTCCAGATATGCCAGAATATTCTCCAGAAGCTCCTCACAGTAGGCAAAGCCAAACAGTTCATTCATCCGCTTAAAGTTCTCAATGTAGAACTTCAGCACCACTCCCTGACCCTGCATCAGATACAAAGCCTCCAGATGACGGAAACAGATCTTGCTGTCACTGTCACGGTTCTCATCCTGAATCAGCTGGACGTCTGTCTTTGTCTCGCCGTTCTGGCCGGTCTGCGTCTCTTTCTTCCAAAATAAAGCCATAGTATGCCTCCCTGCATCTTAGAAGCTGCCACCAATTTCCTTAAATGGGCCGGCTTCCTACATTCTTCATGATAATGCTGCCGTTCACCGGTACCCGGGAAACGGCAACTGATAACTTACACACCATTATAAAACAAACTTTTCCTATTGACAACCACTTTTCCACAAATAATTCTCCCATATTTGTGGTTTTGTGTTACAATTTTGACAATGAGCCGGTCTTCCGGCAGACTCCAAGCCGGAAGGGACCCTTCCGGTGAATCCGTTCACCAGAGAGGGTCCCTTCCGGAATATCAGAAATATTTTTTGTTGCCCCAGAGGTTGGCCTTTTTCAAATCCAGATATTCATTATAAGCCTTCTCCAGAATCTGCTTCTCGTTGGAGAATTTCAGCAAATGGTATGCCTCGTAAAACTTATAATAGCCGGAATCAATGAAATGCTCTTCCCGTTGCGGTTTGCTGAAGTAGCTGTCCGCCATCATCAGATACCAGTGCACATCCTTTTCCACCAGATCCTGGGGAGTGTTGAATGAATAGGAGCTTTTTCCGATATACTTAATCACGGAAGCACTGACACCGGTCTCCTCCTTCACTTCGCGAAGCGCTGTTTCCTTGTATTCCTCTCCTGGTTCTACAGTTCCCTTTGGCAGCACCCAGCCCTCATACTTGTTCTTGTAATTCTTGTAAAGGACCAGAATCTTGCCGCGAAATATAACCACACCCCCACAGCTCGTTGCCTCGATCATTGCAATTCCTCCTGAGTGGCGACCCGGTCAGGGACTCCGTGGTGTGTCACAAGACTGATCTTAGTATACAACGTTTCAGGGGAAGTTGCAATAGGAAGATGAAAGGAAGTGGTTACTCCAGAAGCAGAATGGCTGACGGGTCCACGTACAGCCACCTGGGGACGAAACCGGCAGGTTCGTGGGTGCGGATGTCTTTTTCCGTCTTCCACCAGATTCCGTTATCCAGGGTCACATACCATTCAAAAGGCATTTCCGTAACCTTGGGACCGGTTACCGGAATCCGGTTGACCTGGCCCTCCCCTTCTCCCAGGGGATTTAAGTCGTGGGCGCGGATTCCGATGGCCTGAATGTGTTCCCCCACCGGCTCCTTTGTGGACAGCACCAGACCGTCCCAGTCCAGGGCGCAGACCTGATGGGGGCCAAGGCGGCGGATGCGGGAAATGTTCCTGCACCCGGTCAGCCTTGCGGCCTCCACAGTGCCCGGGTTCGCGAAGACCTGCCGGGTGGGGCCGGTAACCAGCACCCGTCCTTCCTTCATGAGAAGCAGATGGTCGCAAAGCTGGTAAGCCTCATCCCGGTCATGGGTCACCAGGACACTTACCCCCTCATAAGCTCCCAGAATCTGTTTCAGCTCCAGCCGCAGACCTTCCTTGAGAAAGCTGTCCATGGCGGAAAACGGCTCATCCAGAAGAAGTACCTCCGGCCCGCAGGCAAAGATCCTGGCCAGGGCCGCCCGCTGCTGCTGGCCGCCGGAAAGCCGGCCCGGATACTGCTGCTCCAGCCCCTCCAGCCGGAACCGCCCTGCCAGCTCTTTCACCTGCCTGGAACAGTCCCCCCGGATTCCGGCTCCATACCGCAGCCCGGCCTCCAGATTCTGCTCCACGGTCATGTTGGGAAAAAGAGCATAATTCTGGAACAGATAGCCTGTTTTCCGCTTCTGGGGCCGCAGACAGATCCCGGCTCCCGAGTCATACAGCACCCGGCCCCCAAGAACCACCTGTCCCTGGTCCGGGTCCTCGATACCTGCAATGGCTTTTAAGGTCATACTCTTTCCGCATCCCGAGGCTCCCAGGATTCCCAGACAGCCCCGGCCGGCCTGAAACTGCACCTGCAAAGAAAACTGCCGGAGACGTTTCCGGATATCCACCTGTAAAAGACACCTGCCGGTCTCCGGGCTGTCACCGGATACGGTACGTTCACCAAAGGTTATCCCGGCTTTGTCCCTTGTGACCGGACATTTTCTTCTGAAAACCATGTTTCCTCCTCTGTTTCCCGGCTCCTTACCTTCCTCCAGGCTTCTTCCCGGCATCCTGTTTCCTTACCTTCTGCCGGACTTTCCCCTGGCTCCCGGCCTGCTTCCCTGTCACCGTCTTCCCATCTTTCCGGCTGCCGCCCCATTCATCACAGTCACCGCCAGAAAGGCCATGACCACCATCACCGCCACATACCCGTAGGCATTCTCCAGGTTGCCGGCTGCCACCTCCGAGTAGACGGCCATGGGAAGGGTCCGGGTCCTGCCGGCAATATTTCCCGCAATCATGGCTGTGGCGCCGAACTCCCCGAAGCCTCTGGCAAAGGCCAGGACCCCGCCGCCTACAATCCCGGGCAGGGCGTTGGCCATGAGAATCCGCCGAAAGATGGTCCACTCTCCCATGCCTAAGGTCCTGGCTGCCTGGACCAGATTCTGGTCCACCTGCTCAAAGGCTCCCCGGGCCGAACGGTACATCAGGGGGAAGGACATGGTCACCGCGGCGATCACCGTAGCCCCCCAGGAGAATGGGATCTTCACACTGAAATACTCCAGGAAAAACTGGCCCAGAGGCCGCTTCACCCCCAGAAGATACAGAAGGAAAAAACCTGCCACCGTAGGCGGAAGCACCAGAGGAAGGGTCAAAAGCCCGTCCACCACGGCCCGCCACACCGGGCTTTTCAGGCTGACCACCAGCCAGGCTGCCAGAATCCCCAGGAAAAATGTGATTACAATGGAAACACTGGCTGTTTTCATGGAAATCAGTACCGGTGACCAGTCCATATGCCCTTCCTCCCTTGCTGCTTTCAAATGGTTACTATTCACGGGGGGCATCTTCTTGTCCGGCCATGCCGGACAAGAAGCATCGGGCGTTCGCCCGTCACTCCTGCTGCCGGTCCGTGACGGAAAATCCGTATTCCCCAAATACCCGGGCAGCCTCCTCACTTTGGAGAAATTCCAGAAAAGCCCTGGCCTCCCCTTCCCGGGCCGTGCCCTTTACCACGGCAGCCGGATACAGAACCGCCTCCTTGAGGCACCCTTCCGGTGCCTCCGCCACCACCGTCACCTGGTCCCCCATACCGGCGGCATCGGTGGCATAGACGATTCCCGCGTCCCCGCTCCCTGCTGCTACCTGGTTCAGTACCTCTGTCACACTGGTTCCCAGACTGACCCTGTCCTGAATCCTGTCCCAGATTCCCATGGCCTCTAAGGCCTCCCGGGCATACTGGCCAGCGGGAACACTGTCCGGATCACCCAGGACAATGCTCTCTGCATAGGCAATATCCCCAAACTCCCGGAAGCCTTCTTCCCCGCCGGCCGGTACAATGAGAACAATCCGGTTCTCCAGAAGGGAAACCCTGGTACCGGGTACCAGCAACCCTTCCTGGTCCAGGGCATCCATCTGCTTCATGGCCGCGGACAGAAACACATCCGCCTCCAGCCCTTCCTCAATCTGGGTCTGGAGCCTGCCTGAGCTGTCGTAGATACCTTCTACCTCCACTTCCGGATGCTGTTCCTCAAACATGGGAATCAGCTGCTGCTCAAAGACATTTTTCATGCTGGCGGCAGCAGCAACCAGGATCGTCACCTGCCGGGATGCGCCCTGTTCCCCGGAGGCATCCCCCGCCGCCGTCCCGGACCCGGAGCTGCCCGCACAGCCGGCCAGCAGTCCTGCTGCCAGCACCAGAACCAGAACCGCCAGCCTCCTTGCCATGCCCTTTGTCCCTCCGGCTTCGTTTCTTACAGCTTCGTTTCTCACAAGTTCCTCCTTCATCTGTTCCGGCTCCTAAACGAAATTCATTCCTGTCCTGCACACTCCGATGCGCTTCCCCTGAGAATCTTAAGCCCGTGGTCCAGACTGTCCAGAATGTATCCCAGGCTCTCCTTTACCGCCCTGAGGCTTCCCGGCAGATTCACGATCAGGGTTTTCCCACGGATCACCGAGACTCCCCGGCCCAGCATGGCCCGGTCCGTCACCTCCATGGACCGGTAGCGGATGTACTCGGCGATTCCCGGCGCATGGCGCTCCGCCACGGCCAGTGTGGCTTCCGGTGTCCGGTCCCGCAGGGAGAATCCGGTGCCCCCGCTGGTCAGTACCAGGTCCACCTGCCTGCCGTCGGCCAGACGGACCAGATTTGCCTTCAGCGGTCCCGGCTCATCCGGCAGAATCAGCGTCTCCACCACCTGATACCCTGCCTGCCGCAGCATTTCCACTGCCGCCGGACCGCTTTCATCCACCCGCTCCCCCCTGGCTCCCTTGTCGCTTAAAGTGATCACTGCTGCCGTAAAGGGACGGTCCGGGGAAGGCAGCTCCGCGGTCATGGGATCACCGGGGCAGATATCCCCTTCTGCCAGCACCTCCGCAAACACCCCCTCCCGGGGCATGATGCAGTCTCCCACCCGCTTGTGGATGGCACAGTGGCTGTGGCATTCCTTGCCGATCTGGGTCATCCGCAGCACCACGGTTCCTGCCCGCAGCAGGGTTCCCACCGGCAGATTCTTAAAATCCAGCCCTTCCACCAGCACATTTTCCCCAAAGTCCCCGTCTGCCACGCAGGCGCCCCGCTTATTAAAGTCCACTACCTTATCATAGGAAAGAAGACTTACCTGACGGTGCCATTTCCCTCCATGGGCATCCTGCTCAATCCCGAAATCCGGGATAAAATGCCCCCGGGCAATGGGACGCTTTTCGGTCCCTTTTTCCCTGCTGATGCAGACGGCCTTAACCACACCCCTTAAACTGATTTCCTGCTCCATGTTCTCCTCCTATCCGGCTCTATCCGCCGATCATTACCATGCTCCGCTGCTCCGTGATCTGCCCGGGACAGTCAAAGCAGTGGGCGGCAGGCTTTTTCTCCACTGCCTGCCTTATGGCCTCCAAAAGAAGCTGCCGCCGGGTTTCCGCCTTTCCCTCTCCCCGGAGAATGGCCCGCAGATCTGCCCCGTCCTCATAGCAGAGACAGGTCTTTAGCTGGCCCTGGGAGGTAAGCCGCACCCGGTTGCACCGGTCACAGAATTTCCCGTGAATGGCGCTGATTAAGCCGATGCTGCCTTTAAATCCCGGAATCCGGTAATACACTGCCGGACCGGAGCCGTGGACCCTGGGGTCATCCTCCAGTCCCGGATACAGCTTCCCCAGCCGTTCCAGAAGCTTCCCGTGATCCATAACCGGAAATGCTTTCCCATAGCCGATGGGCATCATCTCGATAAACCGCACATCCACCGGATATTCCCTGGCCAGCTCCGCCATCCGGACCAGGTTCTCTTCCCCTAAGTCCAGGGACACGGCATTGACCTTTACGGCAACCGGCCGGGCCGCTGCCAGACGGATGCTTTCCAGAACCTGTTCTGCCCCGTCACTGCCGGTGATCTCCCGGAAACGCTGCCGGTCCCGGGTATCCATACTGATGTTGATCCCGTCGATGCCCCCTTCCACCAGGTCCTCCAGATGCTCTTTCAGCAGCATGCCGTTGGTGGTGATGGTCACCTTCTCAATACCGGAAAGCCCTTTTAACTGCCGGACCAGATGGCAGCAGTTCTTCCGTACCAGAGGCTCCCCTCCTGTGATCCGGATGTGCCGGATTCCCAGCTCCCCGCCGCAGGCAGCCACCTGGCAGATTTCCTCCAGCGTCAGGATTTCCTCTGATGGCACACAGCGGATTCCCTCCGGCATACAGTATTTACACCGGAGATTACACCGGTCCGTAACGGAAATCCGCATATAATCAATGGTTCTTCCATAAGAATCCTTCATGTCTGCCCCCTTTTTGCAGCGTGCCCGGGATTCTGATACTCCCCGCTTTTTCCCCCGGTCTTTTTCTCCAGATAAATGCTCCCGATCTCCATGGATTTATCCACTGCCTTGCACATGTCATAAACCGTCAGAAGCGCCACACTGACCCCGGTCAGGGCCTCCATCTCCACGCCGGTCTTTCCGGTGGTCCGTGCCGTACAGACGGCCTGAATTTCACAGCGCTCTTCCAGGATTTCAAAATCCAGGGACAGCTTTGTCAGGTTCAGCAGATGGCATAAGGGAATCAGGTCAGAGCATTTCTTGGCGCCCATGATCCCGGCTACCCGGGCCACCCCCAGCACATCCCCTTTCCTCATACTGCCTTCCAGAACCTGGGAAAGACACTGCCGGCTCATGAAAATACTGCCTCTGGCCACTGCCTCCCGCTGTGTGTCCGCCTTGCTGCCTACGTCCACCATCCAGGCGTTGCCCCTGTCGTCAAAATGTGTGAATTCCACCCCAAATGCCCTCCTTATTCCGCCGTTTCCCGGCTGTCTCTGTCCCTGTCGGCTGTTCAGCATCCCTTCCCAAAGCCGCAGTTAGGGAAGGTGCACACCGGGCAGTTCAGACACAGTCCGCCCTGGCCCAGGGCTGCCAGTTCCTCTGAAGTCACCGGGTCATCGGCCATGACCCTGGGAAGTACCAGGTCAAAGATGGTGCGCTTTGCATACATGACACATCCGGGCAGCCCCATGATAGCCACCTGCCTGGGACGCTCCCCTCCGGCCACCGGATAGTAGGCCAGAAGGAACATGGCTCCCGGCAGCACCGGCGCCCCGTAGGACACGATCCTGGCCCCGGTATTCTTAATGGCCAGAGGCGTCCTGTCGTCCGGATCCACGCTCATACCGCCGGTGCAGCAGACCACATCCGCTCCTTTCCGGATCATGTCCAGAATGGAGGCAGTCACCTTCTGATCGTCGTCATCCCAGATCACATGGTCAATAACCTGGGTGTCAAACTCCGCCAGCTTCTGGCGGAGCACCGGGGTAAAGGTGTCCTGGATTCTTCCGTGGAACACCTCGTTGCCGGTGGTGACGATCCCCACCTTCTTATGTACAAAAGGCTTCAGCTCCAGCAGGGGCTTTCCCCCGGTGGCTTCCCGGGCCGCGTTCCTGGCCGCCTCCATGCTTTCCTCCTCAATCACCAGGGGAATGATGCGGGTGCCTGCCAGCTTGTCCCCCTTCTTTACCGGGAAATTGCCGTGGCGGCTGGCGATCATCATCCGGCCCAGGCCATTGACCGCCTTAAGCCCTGCCTGGTTCACCTTCAGCAGGCCGTCTATGTCCGCAACCAGCTCGATCTTCCCCTCTTTGGCCTGGGTCCGCCCCATGTGGCTGCCCTGGCAGATTTGGCAGAGAATTTCCGCAGCTTCGTTTTCATGGAGCATTCCCTCCTGCTTTTCCCAGACATACAGCTTATCCTTACCCACGCTTAAAAGTACGGGAATGTCTTCCTTTGTGACAATGTGGCCTTTGCGGAACACCGCGTCCTTGGTGACCCCCCGGATAATCCGGGTAATGTCATGGCACAGGACGGTGCCTTCCGCATCGGTTGTATTGATCAGCTTCATGTTGTGAATCCTCCGTTTTTCCATTTTTCCGGTCAGCCCCGCAGTCCCCTGGCAAAGCAGGTGCGGTACAGCCCGTCTGTGCTTTCCCGTACCTGGCGCACCAGCTCCCGGTAGTTTCTCACCAGCCGCCGTCCTTCCTCTGTCAGCACGGAACCGCCGCCTCCGGCGCCTCCGGCTTTGCGCTGGACTACGGGAAATCCCAGCTCCTTCTCCACCATCCTGATCCGGCGGCTGCCTTTGCTGTAGGACAGCCCCATCTCCTGGCAGGCCATCTGGATGGAGCCGGTCCGGTCGATGAACTCCAGAAGCTGGGCCGTCCCGGGCCCGAAGAAGATCTCCCTGGCCGCCAGACGCACCTGGACCTGGGCATGAACCGGATACCCTTCCCCCCGCCGGAAATTCCGCTCCATCAGGGCCTCGTACTCTGCCCGGGTGTTCACATCCTCCGTGACCCCCCAGTCCTCCACTTCCAGACTGGTAACCGGATACCCGGACTCTTCCATGGCCTTTTTCAGGCCCCCGGGCCCCTGATACCTGCACAGCTCCCTGGCCACGGTGCTGCGCAGCATCACCAGATGCCCCGGCTTCCCCTCACAGCAGGTCCTGACCAGATCCGCATCCACCATCAGCAGCTGCCGCAGGGTATCCGGCAGAACTGCTGGTATGTCCACCGGCATCACCAGTATCCGCTGGCATTCCTGCCAGATCTCCCCAATCCCCATTTGGACCGAGTCCAGCATCTTCGTCTCTTCATACCGTTCGTTTTTCAAAAAGCGAACGCCCATATAAAAAAGATGCTTCTCCAGCTCCTCCCCCCGGTATCCCGTAACCACCACTACCGGATCGATCCCAAGCTGTTTCAGCATAGTCACCATGTGCAGCGCCATGGTGGAATCCTCAAAGGGAAGCATGGGCTTAAACTCCCCCATCCGGGAACACATCCCGGCAGCCGCCAGCACGGCCCCTGTCTTCTTCACCCTGCCACCTCCTGCCCGTTTCCAGTTCTGTCTGGAAGTGTATGAATCTCTATGAAATTAATCATAACCTAACTAATTGGAAAATGCAAGAATTATTTGACAGACCGGTAAACCGGAACGCCTGGCCAGTGACTGTCCACCATCGCAGAGGATTGCAGATAGCGACCCGGGGTACTGTCCGCCGGGTCCCGGTGAACCGTACCGGCCAGGAAGCTTCCTGACCGGTACACAGGGTGGGACTGGCTCCCACCCAAAGACTTATTTAAGATTTCCATTTATTTACAGAATTCTCTCCCTTAGTACTTCCACTTTACAGCCATGCTGCTTATATTTTTTGTCAAATGCCATCCCAACGGCAAGAATTCTTCCCTGGTACTCTGACTTCTCCCCCAACCGCCCTTCAAACCGCAACGCATAATTGCGGTCCCGGATCTGTGCAATGGCCTCCTCCGGAGTATGGTCAACCTTCAGCTCCAGGATTATCCCGTCCTCATTCCTGTCTTTGGGATAAAAAATGAAATCCACATAGCCGGTCCCGGCCTTATCCTCCCGCTCCACCCGATAAAAATTTCTCGCCGCCAGATAAGCCAGATTGACAACCGCCATCAGCTCTGCTTCATTACTGTAACCCAGAAGCGGTGTTTCCGTGTTGTGGACATAGGAAAGAATCCTGGCCATTTCCTCCGTGTCCCCGGACAATGTAGCTTTCAGCATTCTGTCAGACTCTCTGGCAAGGGCGTACACATAGCCCAGTGCCGGTTCTTTTCTGAGCATTTCTTCGAACTTTTCCATCAGTTCTTTATTGGGAATCGATACCCTGCCGCCTTCACTGCTTAGGAATCCGTAAACTACCATGGCCGAAAATATCTCTTCCCTGGTGGTCAGCTTCATGGAAGTAGCCGCATACTCCCGAATCCTGGTTGCAACCGGAATCCCGGACACCAGCAAGGCAATCTCGTCCCGGACATCATCTGTATTCTTCTCCACATAATAAAATATCTCATCATAAGGCCCGGAGCTGGTCCAGTAATTTCCCAGATTATTGTTGGTCAATGCTGCCACCACGGAACGGGGATTATAAACCTTCTGTCCGGACATGGTGTAGTAACCATCATACCAGTTCCGCAATCCCTCCCTGGTCACCTTAGGCGCCTGGGATACGGACTTGTATGTTTCATACAGCCCATCCACCTCTGACTCCAAAAAACCAAAATGCTCACAAAAACGTTCTTCCGCAGCCATGGTATATTCCAAAAACATATTCAGTTCTGACCCGCTGGAGTACTTTGCTATAGGAAGAATCCCTGTCATATATACCATTTCCACATAGGGCTGGTCCTTCAGAAGGCTGCTTAAAAAGCCGATATATGCCCGCTTATCCCGTTCTGTCACAAAGTCCCTGTGAAAAATGAAATCCCATTCATCCAGCACAAATATGAATTTCGCCGCTTCCTCCAACTCGTAAATATTATTAAAAACATCCCACAAAGCATCCTCCCGGCCAATCTCCGTCAGAGGAAATTCGCGCACCAGATCCATGACCATACGGTCATGAATCCGATTGATATACGACTCATAACCGGAACAGTCTCTTGGCATCTCACTGAGTGTCATGTGAATCACATTATGCTGGTTCAGATGCGCTTCATACTGCCCACTGCCACTGATCCTCAGACTGTCAAACAAGTCATGGCTGTCCATACCCTTTCCAAAATATGCCGCAACCATGTTGGCCGCCATGGTCTTTCCAAAACGGCGGGGTCTTGTAATGCAGATATATTTGCTGCTCTGGCCTGCTCGAAAACCATTGGCACCCGCACCGCTTCCTGGGCCTACAAGGGGAATCAGTTCCTCCAGCAGGCCGGTCTTATCTACAAAATAAGTGGAATTCACCACTTCCTGATAGTTGTTGTGCGGTTTTCTGCTGTTCAGATAAAGCCCCATGCCTTTTGCACGCTCCTTTCCGAATCCTTACAGACAGTATAACCGGTTTTCGGGGGGAAGACAATTACATTTTTCAAATCATATATACTTACGGAACAGTAACCCGGGCCACCATTTGAAATCCTTACCAAAGACAGCCAAATGCTGCTATGTATCTACACCTCCACGCTCCTGCGAAACGCCCGCAGCTCATCGTCCCTGGTATGCACTGACACGGAACAGTTGGGCACAAAGATAAAGGGTGTCTCCCGGTTCTTTTGCAGCACCTCCAGGGACTCCCGGTAGATTCGCTCCGCCGCATCTGTCCCAAACAGAAGCTCATTTATCCCGCCCATAGGTGTCACCTTCCCCAGCCACTGCCTGGAACCGTAAATCTCAGGATTCCCTTCCGCGCACTGGTCCCAGTGAAGGGCAGAAATGGGATAATCCGCAAACCGCTGGGGATTACTATGCATCCCGCAGGTATGCAGGAGTACCATGCTGCCTGGAATACTCTCCAGCACCATCCGGTCATAAGGCTCCACAAACTCCTTCCATTCCTCCAGGGTCAGATATCCCTCCCTGGCCCAGCCCACGGACGCATAGAAAATCCCGTCTGCGCCACCTGCCGTCAGGGCCCTGCAAAATCCTGCCAGGGAAACAGCCACTGCCTCCAGGGCCTGGTGAATCTCCTGCCTATGGGTCTGAAACAGTTCAAACAGAACATTGTCCTTGCGAAAGGCTTCAATATGACGCCGCACCGGAGGTGCCCCCAGCATGCAGGAAATCACATTAATGGGTGTGAATACCGTGGCAAGGACCGGAACCGGTTCTGAAAGTCCCTCCCGAATCCGCTGGACCACCTCGATCTGCTCCGCAAATGCAGCCGTTTCCGGCCCTTTCTCCGTAAATCGTCCAAAATCTCCAATTCCCTGAATCTCCCGGTGGACCAGTCTGGGAAAGATGTCATTCTCATACACGGAAAAATCATACCGGTCCCCCCAGGCCTCCAGAAGATAACACCCTCTGGACTGGATTTTTACAAAATCCCAGTCATAGGTCCGCTGAAAATCCAGCATAGCCTCAGCCAGTCCCGCAGCCGTATGCTCCTGGCCTACAAAATGACGGTAGGCACAGACCGGCGGCCGGTCCGCCACCTGCCCGGCCAGCACCTGCCGGAGCCGTTCCATTTTTGTCATCCTGATCTTCTCCCTTCTTCCTGTTTACATACCCCACCCGGCCATTTGCAGCACGGCCAGCATCACTGCCGCAAATATGCTCAGGGCAATCACCAGGGGCATCACCCATCTCACATACTTGTCATACCGCAGCCCGCACATTCCCAGGCATGCGAACAGAGAGGTAGAGGTAGGAATGATGCAGTTGGTAATACCGTCCCCAAACTGGAAAGCGCTGACCGCTACCTGCCGGCTGATCCCGGCAATATCCGCAATCGGTGTCATCAGAGGCATCACTGTAGCCGCCTGGCCGGTTGCTGCCGGAATAAACAGATTGATCACACTGTTGGAAAGAAACATGGCCACACTGCCCAGCACTGGTCCTGCCTTTACAATGGGATTGGAAAGGGCATAGACAATGGTATCAATGATGCGCCCCTCAGTCAGCACAATGGAGATAGCGCTGGCAATGCCCACGATCAGTGCCGAATAGGCAATATTTTCACATCCTTTCACAAAGGACCTGGCCGTACCATTAACCCCCAGACCTCCGAAGATCCCGGTCAGAACTGCCATGGCCAGGAATACAGGACCGAATTTGGCCATTCCCCATCCAAGCTTTACCACTCCATACAGAATGATAGCAAATCCACCAATAAACACCGCCATATTGAGCCAGTCCCCAATGGAAAAATGCACATCTTCCGCCCTGTCTTCCTGGGCCTGGACGGTCACCTCATGTCCCCGGGTCAGGCTGCTGTCCGGGTCCCTGGAGATCTTGTTGATGTAACTCAAAGTAAAGAACATGAGAAGTCCCAGGCCAACGGCATGGTCCATCATACGGATTCCGGCCCCGGAGAAACGCCCCAGCTGGGCGATCTCCTGGGCAATTCCCAGGCTCTGGACATTGTAAGCCCCAAGGCCGTAACCCACATAATTGGCCAGAAAGATCATGGCAAATGCCACTGCCCCGTCATATCCCAGACTCTGTGCCAGCACCACTCCCAGAGGCAGCAGGGGAATGGAGGGATTGATGCCAAAGGCTCCGAGAAATGTCAGCAGAAGCATCACCAGTACCACCACGATCTTCTCATGCCCCCGAAAGGCTGAGGTCAGCCTGCCAAAGCTTTTGGTGATCAGACGGCTGTCCTCCATGATCTTTACCCAGGCACCCATAAGAAAGATCACAAAAATGGTACTGGCAGATTTCACCAGCCCATTGAAGACAGCATTGACAATATCCACCGGATTCTGTGGGCTGGATTCCACCCCGTGGTAAGTGCCTGCCAGATAGACTGTCCGGGAGGTCCCCTCTACCGGGGACTTGTCAAATTCCCCTGCCGGGACAATCCAGGTCAGGATGCAGGCAAACACTATAATGAACAGCAGCAGCGCGTACACATGAATTCCCTGTATGGGTTTGTCACTGAGATTCCTTGATTTCATGTTCCCCCTCCTCGTATCAATGAAACAGACTGTAAACGGTTTCCGGGATTGGGAATCTTGCCGTAACACTTACAGCCTTTCCCTTCCACGCCTTTATTTTATGTACATTTTCCATTGCTGTCCAATGAGTAAGTGCTTCAAAAGATGACGTACTGTAACGTCCTCCCTCATTCTGCTATACTAAATGAAAGTATCGCGAAAGGAGGGAGTTTTTTATGAACAGAGCAAACCAGGAGACAGTGACAACCTTCGCAGAGGTACTCTCCACCGCCGGGATCAGCTGCCATCAGGCGGGACGCCCGGCAATGGCGGACAGCCGTCCCATGATCTACTTCCAGGGGATGAAGGTCTACATCCCGGACGGCTTCCAGCCGGAGACACTGCTGAAGCTGCTCCAGGTGATGAAACAGCTATGATGCGGCATATGGCCGCAGGGGCTGACCGTATTTTTCTGGCCTGCGGGCCGACCGACTTCCGTAAGCAGATTTCGGGACTGGCCGCCATGGTCAGCCTCCAGTTCAGGCTGGATCCTTTCCAGGAAAATTATGTGTTCATCTTCTGCAACA
>CAJTOV010000024.1 GCA_910577765.1 uncultured Lachnospiraceae bacterium | reverse complement strand
CATAATGCCTCCAATGGTTCATTCCAGTCATCAAAAGAGTATGGTGTGGTCATTGTTAATAAATTTTGAATAGTTACTTTTTCTCGTATACCATTAGGAAAAATAAAATTATATTCAGGAAAATATCCCATTACAATTTCTTCTGTTGATTTGATATATCCCTTTTCAATCGCAATGCCTATAAGCGCAGACAAAATACTTTTAGTAACTGAGGCAATATGATGTTTGCTTTTATTATTTGATTTTCCAAAGTATTCCTCAAAAATAATTTCTCCAGCTTTGAGAATAACAATGCCTTCTGTATTTTCGTATTCATTTAGAATAATAGCATGAAGATTTTTTGCAAGTTTTTTGTCAATCATTTTATCTCCTTTTTGTCACAGGATAATAAATTTCTGTAATATAATCATCAGGTGTATTATTAGCGTTAGGCCCAGTATTTTGTAAAAGTATATCCATTTGATTCTGCCCAGTCCTATATAATCCTGCTTAACTGTACCATGCATTAAAATCATTAGCAAGGATGTTTTTATAATGTTGTCACATGTATTTTTGACATGAGGCTGGCGGGGATGGGGCTCTCCGGCATTGCAAGGAATCTGAATAACCAGGACATCGGGTGTCCGACCGTGTTCCTGCTTACACGGGAGCGGATGTGACGAGGTCTTTTCTGGATGCAGGGGAGATGACGGAGGAGATATCTTTTAGGGAACGTGTTGCTGTGATATATCTTCGGCAGTTTTTGCAAAAGCACCTTGATATAACAGAAACTATGCGCTATAATCAATTCAACAAATGGGCATTTACGAAAGGATCTAATTGATGAATACAGGTTTTATGCTGTGTGGCGGAGCATGTTTACTTTTTTTGCTATTAACTTTAATTTTTACAATTTTCAAAGAGAAGTCAGTAATGCTAATAAGTGGCTTTAACACAATGCCAAAAGAAAAAAGAGAATTATATGATAAAGAAAAATTAAGCAAAGACCATAGAAATATATTCCTGATTTGGGCAATCATCCAGGGAACAGGTGCTATTTTAGCGTATTATATTTCACAGTATATAGCGGTTATTGCATTTATAATATGGTTAGTTGTATTTTTTAAAGATGTACATTTAGACGATGAAAAAGCATTTGGTAAGTATAAAAAATAGAAACAGCAATTTATATTTACCGGACAGTCATCTTCAATTGGGGATGAAAATGGGTAAGGAATAAAGAAGAAAACCGGAAAGGGGTATGTTCCTGTTCCGGTTTTTTGTTCTATTAGTCTAATCCGTCTGCAAAAGTATTTTCATAATCCTGATTTTGCCGGTGGTATCAGGGAAGAAAAATTTTTTGAAAGAATTGTTCATGCATAGTCGGCAGAATCGGGGCGCTCCGGATCTGGAAAGAGACCGGACTGAAAAAGTCAGATAATGAAAAGATATATTATATCTGTGAAAGAAAAGCAAAGAAGCAGAGAAGGCAACACTTCTGCCGTACAGGATGGACGGTGGATATCCCTTTATAGAAAAACATGTGCTTTACAAAATGTAGTGGGATTAGTATAATGAAACCAGAAGATACATGGAAAATACCCAGGGACTCTGGAGGGACAGAAAGGGAAACCGTGGCTGTCCGGACCCTGAATGACGGAGCAGGAAGGAGATGACGGAATTATGACGCGGACATTAGGAATCGGGTATCAGGATTTTGAAAAATTGAGAATGGGGAAAAATCTTTATATTGATAAGACACAATTCATTCAGGAATGGTGGGAAGAGCAGGATATGGTTACCCTGATCACACGTCCCAGAAGATTCGGAAAGACACTGACCATGAGTATGATGGAGAAGTTCTTTTCCGTCAGGTATGCGGGCAGAGGCGATCTGTTTGAGGGACTAAAGGTGTGGGAAAGTGAAGGGTTCCGCAGGCTGCAGGGAACCTATCCGGTCATCAGTCTGTCCTTTGCAAATATAAAAGAAACAGATTACCAGACAACCAGAAGAAAGATTTGCCAGACACTGTCAGATCTGTATTCGGAATATGTGTTTTTACTGGATGAAGACGTCATGGATGAAAGGGAAGAACGGTTTTTCCGGTCTGTGTCTGTGGATATGGATGATACAGCAGCTACCATGGCCATTCATCAGCTGTCACGCTATCTTTCCAGATATTATGGCAGGCGGGTAATTATCCTTCTGGACGAGTACGATACCCCTATGCAGGAGGCTTACGTAAACGGATACTGGAAGGAGCTGGTCTCCTTTACCAGAAGTATGTTCAATTCCACCTTTAAGACCAATCCCTTTCTGGAACGGGCGGTCATGACCGGGATCACGAGAGTAAGCACACCGAAGGCGTCCCTTGGGAAAGAATCCATATTTTCAGACCTGAATAATCTGGAGGTGGTGACGACAACCTCGAAAAAGTACGACGGCTGCTTTGGCTTTACGGAGGAAGAGGTGTTTGAAGCCCTGGAGAAATACGGTCTGGCTGACCGGAAGCAGGAAGTGAAGGACTGGTATGACGGGTTTACCTTTGGAACCAGGACTGATATCTATAATCCCTGGTCCATCCTAAACTATCTGGATAAGAGGCAGTTAGGGACCTACTGGGCAAATTCCAGTTCCAACGGCCTGGCAGGGAAGCTGGTCCGCGGAGGAAGCAAAGAACTGAAAGTCTCTTTTGAAGGACTGCTGCAGGGAGAGAGCATCACAGCCGAGATTGACGAGCAGATTGTCTATGACCAGCTGGATGATGACGAGCAGGCCGTGTGGAGTCTGCTGCTTGCCAGCGGGTATCTGAAGGTAAAAAAGTTTCAGTCATACATGTCGGATTACGGGGAGTGGAAGCAGGAATATGAGCTGCAGCTGACCAATTTTGAAGTGAAAACCATGTTCCGGAATATGGTGAAAAAGTGGTTTGCCAGCGCGGCATCCCATTACAATGACTTTATCAAAGCACTGTTACTGGGGGATATCCGCGCCATGAACTCCTATATGAATAAGGTAGCCCTGACTACGTTCAGCTATTTTGATACGGGCAGCCATCCATCCGGGGATGAGCCGGAGCGCTTCTATCATGGTTTTGTACTGGGGCTTATGGTGGAGCTGGCAGACCGGTATATCCTGACCTCCAACCGGGAAAGCGGATTCGGAAGGTACGATGTCATGCTGGAACCGAGGAACCATAAGGATGACGGGATCATTCTGGAATTTAAGGTACAGGATTCGGATGAGGAGAAAGAGCTTGCTGATACGGTGAAAGCGGCATTAAAGCAGATTCAGGAGAAAAAATACGAAGCTGCATTGACTGCAAAGGGCATACCTGTGGATCGGATACGTAAATATGGAGTGGCATTTAAAGGGAAGAAAGTACTGATTGGAGAGAAGTAGGGAAGCGGCTGTTCACAGAGGGAAAAGCAGCCTGGGAATGCGTCAACTGGGAGAGAATCTTATGAATGGAGAGCGTGATTCACACGAATTATTTCAGCATAGGAAAACCGTGACAAGCACGAAGAAATCAGCGATGTCAGACTCCTGTGTGCAGAGCCGTCAGGATGCAGGCATATGCGGACCTTTAGGTGGGGCTGTGGGTACTCGGATATGGCGTACTGCCTTCCAGATATGACGGTTACCAATGCACCGACAACAACCGCTTGAGCATAAGACTATAACGTGGTATAATCAATCGCAGGAACCCACACAAATAGGCTGTGTGATAGCCTGGTGCCAGTACTGCCATGCGGAAATTCCAGCCAGTAAACAAATCTTTGAAAGATTCCTGGAAAAATGGTTTCAACTTTGGAAATGCGTCAAAATAGAAAATAATTCCGACAATTCACCTTGAGGCCCAGCCCGGTCGACAGTCCTCGAGAGATAATTATCTGACAATTTAACTTAACTATGTCAAGATAAAGGAGGTCAAGGGCATGACAGACAGTGAAGTCTTACAAGCATTAAAAGATGTTATGAAGCCAATCAGCAGCAAGCTGGAGGACATTGAGTTAACGCTGGAATCCATGAGACTGGAGAACAAAATGGAACACCGGGCAATTCGGAAAGACATTGATTATCTCAACGACGAAATGGAGGTGTCATCTGAACTGATAAGAAAATCAGTCCGATACACAATCATTTAAGTATGTAGTCGCACCTCTTCCAGCTGGATCTGGTAGTCATGAGCATCGGGATTCTCTGTGTCATGTCCGCCGGACTGTACCAGGGGATCGGATGGCTGGAGAAGCGGGTTTCCCGGTAGGAGGAAGTTCTGCCCGGCGCAGCGTTTCCATAGTTAAGCCGTTTCGTCAGGGCTGTGAAAAAGGAACTTTTTCACAGCCCTGACTGATTTACAGGTCAGACATTCCACTGATAGCTTCCACGGCTGTCTGTCTGGTAGAAGTCTGCAAAGCTGATGTCAAACACATCCTTTTGGATGTGGCTGATGTCGATCCGGTTCTTGATCAGATACTGCCAGATACCGGCTCCGGCAATGTTGCCCTGAAGCAGGATGCCCTGAATCCGGCCGTCCCGGACAAGCATCCGTTTGTACTGGGTACGGTCCTCCCGGATATGGATCTGATCCCCTTCTTCCTCCCGGATACGCCCTACACAGAGGGTCACCAGACGGAAGAAGTTGATGGTATTCTTGACGGCATAGGTGTCTGTGTAGGAGGCATTCCCGCCGCACATGCTTTTGCCGGCAATGCGGCCCTGGTCGGCGGCATTGGGCCAGATGCCGGAGAGGCCGGTAATATCCCCGGCAGCGTAGACATCCTCCACAGAGGTCTTCATGGAGGCGTCCACGGTAATGCCCCGGTCGCAGGCGATACCGCTGCCTTCTAAGAAGGCCAGGGCCGGCCGGACACCGGCAGCCACAATCACCAGATCACAGGGAACCGTATCCCCGTTGTCCAGAATGACCTGATGAATCCTGCCGTCGGGACCGCAGGGGGCCTCCGAGGCCTTCCGCCCCAGAAGGAAGCGGACCCCTTCTTTTTCAAAGGCAGTCTGGTAGGCGGCGGCAGCGTGGGCATCCAGCTGCACCGGCAGAATCCGGTCTGCCATCTCCACAACCGTCAGTTTCATGCCCCGCTCCAGCAGTCCGTAGGCAGCGTCCAGACCCACCAGGCCGGAGCCGATAACCAGGACCTGCCGGGCCTGCCCGGCTTCCTCCACAATGGCCTGGGCATCGGAAAGATTGCGCAGGCCGTAGACATTGGAAGCTTTGCGCAGTTCCCCTACAGGAGGGATGAAGCTGTCGGCTCCGGCAGCTACCAGAAGCCGGTCATAGGAGACCGGCTGGCCTGTATCCAGAACCACTTCCTTCCTGTCCGGGCAGACCTGCCGCACCCGGGTGCCCTTCTGCCATTGAATCCGGTAGCGGTCAAAGAAATCCTTTTCCGTGAAATCCAGTCCCTGGCCGTCCCGTTCCCCTGAGATAAATTTGTGAAGCATACAGCGGGAATGGATCTGGGTATCAGCGGAGATCATCCGGATCTCCCCGTCCGGGTCCAGCCCGCGGATGGTTCTGGCGGCTTCCACGCCGGCCACACCGGCGCCAATGATGACATATTTCATCTTTATACCTCCTCCACGTGGATTGCCTTCTTGGGGCAGGATTTCACGCAGGAGGGCTCGCCGCCTGCATTGACACAGAAATCGCATTTGATCACTTTGCTGCTGGTCATGGTATCCGGTTTCAGAACCCCGAAGGGACAGTTCATGACGCACATAAAGCAGGAACCACAGCGGGTTTCGTCATAGAAGACATGTCCGCTGTCCGGGTCCTTGCAGAGTGCGCCGCTCATACAGGATTTGACGCACTCCGGCTCATCGCAGTGGCGGCAGAAAATAGGCCGGTAATGGCCGTGGGCATCTTTTAAGATCCGGTTGCGGGATTCATGTTCCGGGTCTGTAAGGTCCAGGTCATAGATGGTGCCAGGGGTCTTCCGGTGTGCCTGCATGCAGGCGGCGGAGCAGTTCTTGCAGCCATCACATTTTTCGTATTCTATCAGGATGCGTTTCATGTTCCCCACTCCTCTCTACAGGTTCAGTCCCTGGCGTTTTTCGGCAATGATGGCTTCCAGAATATCCGCAGATTCCTTTGGGTTTCCGTTGATGATTACCTGGCCCCCGGTAAGGGTCTTCATGTCTTCGGTCAGTACCTGGACTGCCACCGGGCTGCCGGTGACAAAGGGCGGAAGGCCCAGGTGAAGGGGAAGTCCCAGGGCAAGGCCGTAGCAGCCGTCTGCCAGGGCCTGCTCCTCCAGCCACTGGGCGGCGGAAAGCACCAGGGGAAGCTGGGGCAGATCCACCTTCAGGGCTTCTGCCAGCTCGGTGGCCACGATCTCCAGCCGTCCGATGGCCAGGCATGGGCCGAAATTCAGCACCGGCGGGATGCCCAGCTTCTCACAGACGGCCCGCAGCTTCGGTCCTGCGTACCGGGCCGCCTCAGGGGTCATAAGGCCGCAGTTCTCAATGCCGCCGGAGGAACAGCCTGCGGTCAGGACAATGATATCCCTGGCAATCAGCTCCTTCACCAGGTCCACGGTCAGCACGTCATGGCCTCCTGCGGTTAAGTTGGAACAGCCCACCACTCCGGCAACTCCCTTGATGTCACCGGCCACGATCAGGTCAATGAGAGGCTGCCAGGTGCCGCCCAGAAATGCTTTCAGGGAGGTCTCGCTGACGCCGGTCAGGGTGTTGTCATTGCCATGGTCCGGCAGCAGGTTCATGGGCACATGGCCGCGGCGGGCCTGGTAGGCAGCCACAATGTCGTCGATGATCTCATCGGTAACAGCAGGACGGCTGTCAAAATCAAACTCTTTCAGCTCTGCATTGGCCTTCTTGGCCACGTTGTCGATACAGATCTGCTTAATCTGGAGCTGGTCGCAGATAGGCTCAATTCCCGGCAGCGTACAGTTGAACTCGGAGATCACCGCGTCAATGCCGCCGGTGGCCAGGATGGCTTCGCTGGTGTAATTGTTGCCTGCGTGGCCGTCAAAAATCTCCGTATAATGGGCTCCCCGGAGCTGCAGATCCTGGCCGACGCAGGTGCAGCCTACCAGCTTAAAGCCTTTGGCCCCGGCCTTGCGGGCCTTGTCCTTTACATCCTGGTGGGTAAGACGGTCCTGGAGGAAGGTGAACATGGAGTGCTGGTGGCCGGTGATCATGATGTTGATGTAGTCGGGATCAATGACCCGCAGACCCACAGGAGCCAGACGGATCTGGGGCTCCCCAAGGACGATATCATTCAACAGATTGGTCAGGACCAGGCCGTAGATGCCGGTGGAGATGCCAAGCTTTAAGCAGTCCAAAAGCATGTTTACCGGATCGGAGTTTAAGTTGGTGGAACACTTGACCACCCCGTGGAATACTTCGGACTTGGCGCCGCCGGGAAGAATGCCCAGTTCCTTCCATCTCTCATACCGGGGAGCGTAGGCCAGCTTTTCGGTCAGGGCCATCTTCTCATATTCCGGAAGGTATAGGTCTTTGAGTACCGCATCGGCCACGGCCTCCGCCCGTTTGTGGATGTCTGCTTCCTGGATGGAGAAAAGGGCAGCCAGACGGTTTAAGGTGTCCACGCCTTTGATCTCCCCGTGGGTCCGGGCGGTGTTCTTTACATTGAGGGCCGTATTCTCCACCACATGGATGTAGCAGCCGGAGCCGGAGGCCACGGCCCGGAGAAGATTCCGGGTAACAATGGTATCGGCATTGGCGCCGCAGATGCCGCGGGGAGATTCCGGGGTAATGCGGCAGGGGCCGTTGGCACAGAGGCGGCAGCAGACCCCCTGGAGTCCGAAGGCGCACTTGGTGCTCTGGCTGTCCACCCGGTGGTGGGAGGTCTCCATGGGAAGGCCTGCGATATAGGTCTCTAAGGGCTTGTCTGCACTTTTGCAGGTGTTGCATCCATAACATTGATTCATTGTTGTACCTCCTGGGGATGGTGTGATTGCGGTACTGTCCGGGAAGCCCCGGAACCGTACTGGTTATGAGGAACGGGGTGCGTTATGGAACGGCACCTTTCTGTGTAATTTTACTATAAAACCATGGGTTTTTCAATGATAATTGGTAAATATTTTCGTTTCTCCTTGTATCGAAAAGGAATATGGCATATAATGGTGGGGAGTGGAAAGAAGCCGCAGGCGACAAAGCGTGAATGGGGCAGGGAGCAGGAGGAGTGTACGGATGAAAGCTTACCAGTTGCGGATCGGAATCAAACGGTACAAGCCGGCTACATGGTGGAGATGTGTGGTTCCAGGGGGAATCACCTATTCCCAGCTGAGCCTGATTCTGACGGATGTTATGGGCATTGACATCGGGGAGGAATTTATCTTCGAGTTTTACCGGCGGAAGCTGCGGCTCTATGAGGGCTGGGAAAGCCGGAGGGACATGCGCAGGGTTAATTACAGCACCGGGGAGGCTGCGGAGTTCTATATTGACGAGCTTCTGGACCAGGAGGACTGGTTCAGCTTCTACTGCGGAGCAGGGAGAAAGTGGAAGCTGCGGGTGACGGTTGAAGGCCGTATGGAGGACGGAAAGCCCTGGCCCTGTATCACGGAAATACGGGATGTGGAAGGGAAGGCCCGTGGAAAGGACCTTGAGGAGACAGCCGGAAGGATCAATGAGGAGCTGAAAAAGAAGTATACGGTTCACTACGTTACAGGCCGGCAGCGGCCTTCTGCCTGCAAAAGCCGGGAGGAGATCCGCCGGGAGCATCAGGCCGGGAGGCCTGGCCTTGCAGGCTGGGCACAGCCGGAGAATGATCCCCAGAAGATCAAATACTCTGCCGAGTCCTATCTTCTGAAGGCGGCGGAGGTCTTCCGGGAAAAGTACGGGGACGGAATGACCGAGGATCTGGAGCGGGTCTTAAGAGGCGAGACGGAGCTGCATTTCGGCCTGGCCCTGGAGGCAGCCGGGGAGGAGCCGGAGGACGGAGGCCAGGAGCCTTCCGCCACCGGCCGTCTGTCCCTGCCCCAGCTTCTTCTGCTGGGAGGCCGGGAGTTTCTGCGGAACCTGGCCAGGGATCTGGAAGTCGCCCAGCAGGCCGGTACGGACCGGGAAGTGCTGGCAGCCCAGGTGGCGGAGCGGCTGCTGGAGACGCAGGTCATGGAGCCCTGCTTCCTGGTGCTGGATGACGACACCATCCGGGCCTGGGAGCAGGCAGCCGCAGCAGGAGGACGCTACAGGCCCTCCCCGGAGGAGCTGGGGTGTCTGGAACGGCTTTCCGCCTCCGGTTACCTGGCTGTCTATGACAACGACCAGGTGGAGGTACCGCCCCAGGCGGCAGACCGGTACCGGCAGATCTGTACCCCGGCCTTTGAAGCACGCAGGAAGCAGGCGTTGTGGCTTCTGGAGTGTCTGGAGATGCACGCGGTGATTTACGGAGTTTCCCCTGTACAGGTGGTACAGACCCTGTATGGGAAGAAACCGGGTTTTTACCTGGATGAAGCGGACTTTACCAGGGTGTTTCAGGATATTCCGGACAGGAGCAATCCCTGTGTCCTTCTGGAAGGCAGGGTGGTGGCAAAGGCTGCCATGAAGGATCATGTCTGGCAGCGGCTGGAGAAGCTCCAGGAGTCCTGGGAATTCTCCATTCCGGAGGCAGAGGAAATCCATATGTGCAGCCGGGACGGGTATCCTTCCGGGAATCCCTGGTACCAGAAGCTGCGGCAGTTTCTGCAGGGGCCCCTGGGCCTTGGGGCCAGTGCCGCCGGCCGCTGCCTGGTGGAGCTGTGGGGGATGCTTGCCTGGGGATACGGGACCCGGGAGCTGACCGGGTGGATTCGGGAGAAGAGTCCGAAACAGCCGGAAGCAGATGTGTGGGAGGAATGGGGCAGGCTGGTGGACCAGGTGCGGGTCCATACACGGAGTCTCCGGTACAGAGGAAGGATCATAGAGCGATAAAACAGGCAGCTGCATGCCGGATTCCGGCGGTGCAGCTGCCTGTTTGCATCCCCGGCCGGGGCGGTGATTTACGTCCTGCGTGTCTCGTCAAAGTACCGTACCAGCCGGTAAAGAATTTCTTTTTCTGTTTCGTTGTACTGGTCTACAGGAAGTTTTTCGGACGTATCAAGACCCAGCAGATAATCGGCAGTGGTGTGGAGGATGGCACAAAGGTCAGTAAGCTTTTCGGTGGAAGGGATTGAGACGGCCATCTCCCAGGCATTGACACTGGAACGGGTTACGTACAGCTTGCGGGCCAGATCCGATTGGGTCATGTTGTTTTTTTGTCGTAATTCTTTGATTTTTTCAGCTGTTCTTATGATCATGATGGTTCCTCCGTGTCAATTATAATACATTATTTCTGATAAAATATAATTATCATTAATGATTAATTTAAATTGACAATCTTTCAGATGATGATATAATTTATTTGATTAGACAAAAACCGCCTCTGGTGCAGGGGTGACAAGGGGGAAGATATGGTTAAGTTTTCGATGTTCAGCGACAGCGGAACCAGGCCAAACAACGAAGACAATATAGGAATGTATGAGGATGGTGAGAATTACTGTTTCGTGCTGGCCGATGGTCTTGGAGGCCACGGAAAGGGGGAGGTGGCGTCCCAGATTGCCGTGGATTCCTCCATATTGAAATATGTAGAGATGGAGGACCGGAGGGATTTTCTGAAAGAGGCCTTTGAGAGTGCCCAGGCCACCATCACCCGCTACCAGAATGAGGAACGGTCCTGCATGGATATGAAGACCACCATGGTTGCCCTTGTGGTCCAGGAGGATTCTGTCCGGTGGGGCCATATTGGCGATTCCAGGCTGTATTACTTCCAGCGGGGCCGGTTAAAGGAGCGGACCCTGGACCACAGCGTGCCCCAGATGCTGGTATCCGTAGGCAGGCTTAAGGAACGGGAGATCCGGCACCATCCGGACCGGAACCGTCTGCTGCGGGTGCTGGGAATCGAGATGGATGAGGTCAACTACCAGGAGTCGGAGCCGGTTGCGCGGACCGGACAGCAGGCATTTCTTCTGTGCTCCGACGGGTTCTGGGAGCTGATCGAGGAGAAGAAAATGGAGGCACTGTTAAAGAAGGCAGAGTCCCCGGAGCACTGGGTCCGGCTTATGCAGGAAGTGATTCTGAAAAACGGAAAGAATACCGACATGGACAATTATTCAGCCATTGCGGTGTGGCTGTAATACGGAGGAGAGAACATGGCCATTGTAAAGTGCAGCAAAGGACATTTTTTTGATGACACCAGATATTCCCAGTGTCCCCACTGCGGAATCCTGGCAGACGATGACGAGAAAACCGTCAGCGGGGTATCCCTGGACTACAGAAGCTCTGCCGGTGACGACAGGACCATGGCCTTAAAGCCGGTGAGTCCGGCAGGGGCAGGCAGTATGGCAGCGCCGGTGGAGGATGATGACAAGACCGTCCGTTTCTATCAGGAGGAGAAGGGGGCAGACCTGATCGTAGGGTGGCTGGTCTGTGTCTCCGGGCCGGAGCGCGGCCGGGACTGGCGCCTCCATCAGGGCTTTAACCGGATGGGCCGGGACTACAGGCTGGATATTCCGGTGATGGAGGACAAGAGCCTGGGCCGGGAGCCGGTGTGTGCCGTGGTCTATGATGACCGGAAAAATGCGTTTTTTGCGGTCCAGCAGCCGGGAAACCTGGCCTACATCAACGGGGAAACGCTTCAGGGAGCCGTGGAGTTAAAGACCGGGGACCAGATCGGGGCAGGCACCAGTCAGTTTGAATTTGTGGCATTTTGCAGAGAGGGAAGAACATGGGAAAACGGGTAAAACATTTGCTGGCAGCCGCGATACTGGCTGCATGCCTTCTGGCCCAGGCCGGGGTGTGTTACGGGGATGAGACGACAGCCCAAAACGGCCAGGTGGCCGGGGAAAGCCAGACGGACCAGAACAGCCAGACAACAGCCGTCCAGAACGGCCAGGAAACCGGGGACGTGAACCCGCCTGCCATAGAACAGGTCTATGTGAACCTGCCGGAGGTGACGGTCTACGGTTCCGGCTGGCCGGAGGAAGGAATGGAAGCCTTCCTGGGGCAGGAGAGTCTGACTTATGAAGGCAAGACCACCTTCGCCCAGACCGGGGAGCCGGTATACTATTATATTCTTCTGGATGTGTCCAATTCCATGCCGGATTCTTATTTCCGGGGAGTCAAGGAGGCAATCCGCAGCTTTGAAGGAAAGATCAATGCCCAGGACCGGATGGCGCTGTACACCTTCGGGGAGACGGTGGAGCTGAAACTGGCGGAGGAACACAGCCCGGAGGAGACCCGGGCCGTGCTGGAGAGTCTGGCCAACAAGGATGAGAGAACCCTGATGTTCGAGGCCGTGCGGATGGCGTCGGACCGGGCAGCCCAGGTGGCCCCGGAGGTCTGCCGGCGGAGAGTCCTGCTGGTGATCTCCGACGGGGAGGACTTTAATATCGGCAGCACCGGGGTCAATGAGGCCCAGGAGTGTCTTAAGAAGACGGGAATTCCCGCCTACGCCTTTGCCATGAAGGATACGGCGCGGGAACATATCAACAGCTTCGGGGAGTTTGCCAGAACCTCCGGAGGCACCCTGACGGTGTTTGATGACCAGCAGGCCCCTTCCCTTCTGGACACCTTCCCGGCCTATATGGCAGCAGGGGAGGTTCTGGAGTGGAGAAGCGGAAGCAACCGGCAGACCAACCGGATGGAAAACGTTTCCTTAAGAACCGGGGACAACCGGACCGTAAGCCGGGAGGTAATGGTGTCCCGGCATATCCGGGATGAGGAGGCACCCAGACTGGTCTTTGCGGAACAGACCGGGGATGCCCAGATCGCCGTGGAATTCTCTGAGGCCGTGGAGGGAGCGGACAATCCTTCCAGCTACGTGATCACCCGCCGTGACTTAAAAAAGAGTAAAAAGAAAAAAGACAAAGATTCGGATAAAGACGACAAGGATAAAGAGGACCAGGAAGAAGAGGACCAGGACGCAGAGAACGGGGAACCGGAGGACGGGGAGGAGGATTCCGGCACCGTGATCCCTGTGTTAAGCGTGGCCACAGACAAGGAGATTCCGGGGCGGATGCTTCTGTCCTTTTCCGAGGACCTGGAGCCGGGCAGATACACCATAAGCTGTCCGGGAATCCGGGACAGCTCCATGGAACAGAATCCGGTGGAGAACCAGAAGACCATCCGGGTAGAGCAGCGGCCTCTGATGACCCGGATCTTTCAGGCAGTGAAGGACTGGTACTGGATCGGACTGATTCTGGCGGCAGCGGCCCTGGCGGCGGTGATTCTCCGGGCCATGCAGAAGGTAAAGCAGGGCCGGGGTGTGGTCTATGTGGACGGCAAACCGGTGATGGCAGCGGATGTGGAGCTTCATAAGCATGTGTCCATTCAGGAGGAAAAGGGCATGCCCTTCTATCTGCGGGTCAGTGTCAAGGGAAACCGTCCGGAGGACATGACCCTTCATATGAACGGCAGCTTTATCGTAGGAAGGGCCCAGATCTGCAACCTGTATTTTGACGACAAGCGTATGTCCCGCCAGCATTTTGTGCTGGAATGGGACGGACAGAACATGTATGTGACGGATCTGGAAACAACCAACGGAACCCAGGTCAACCAGGTTCCCATTCACCAGAAAAGACGGCTGCAGCAGAACGATGTGATCTCTGCCGGTTCCGTGGACATGACAATCAGGTGGTGACCCTATGAATACCATGGCAACAACCGATATGAGCCTTTTGTGCCCGGACTGCTTTTCCTTCCAGTATGCAGGAGGGAGATGCCAGAAATGCGGGTATGTGCAGACGGATATCCAGGAAGGCGGCAGGACTTTGGCGCCTGGTGTCCTGCTGGGCAACCGGTATCTAATGGGGCGGGTCCTGGGAATCGGGGGCTTCGGAATCACCTACAAGGCT
This sequence comes from uncultured Lachnospiraceae bacterium, assembly GCA_910577765.1. Lineage (GTDB taxonomy): Bacteria > Bacillota > Clostridia > Lachnospirales > Lachnospiraceae > Brotaphodocola. The sequence goes on along the minus strand of CAJTOV010000024.1, from coordinate 17,596 downwards.
TTTGATAATCTGTATCATGAAGTCTGTGCCATCAAGGAATTCGCCCCTTCCGGGATGACCTGGCGCAGACCCGGGGACACGGTCCTGTGCCTTTCCAGTCCGTCGGAGAAGGAGCATTTTGAACACGGGAAAAAGCGGTTTATGGATGAAGCCCAGACCCTGAAACGGCTCCAGAATATTCCGGAGGTGGTCCAGGTAAAGGAGTGCTTCCAGGAGAACCAGACCGCCTATTTTTCCATGGAGTTTCTGGACGGCACCAGTCTGAAACGGGTAATCCGGGCCACGGGAGGAAACGTGGCCTGGAAGGATGTGACCGACATTATTGCCCGGATCGGAACGGCCCTGGACATTATCCACAGGACCACCGGCATTCTCCACAGGGATATCAGCCCGGAGAATATCTGTCTGAAGCAGGACGGGGCCGTGAAGCTGATTGATTTCGGCAGCGCCAGACAGCTGACCCGGGATGAACGGTGCGACTTTTCCGTGGAATACAAGCACGGCTTTGCACCTCCGGAGCAGTATACCCGCAACGGCAGCCAGGGGCCCCACACGGATGTGTACGCCCTGGCCAGCACCTGCTATTATGCCATGACCGGGGTGATGATTCCAGACGCCATGGACCGGCTGGGCAATAAGACCTATACGCCCCTTAGCCGGTTAAGGCCGGACGTGCCGGAGGAGATATCCCAGGCCCTGGACAGGGCCCTGGCTCTGGACTACAGGGAACGGACCAGGAGCGCGGCGGAATTTGTCCAGGGGATTACCCCTGGGCCGGTGGCTGCGGCTTCCGGCAGCCATCTGAAGGAAAAGAAATCCAGGCCCTTTCTGGAGATTACGGGAGGCACTTATGCCGGGGTCCGCTGGAATCTTCCGGCCAATACCCATGTAACCATCGGCCGGTCCGTAAAGGTAAGCAATATTGTGATTCCCGGCGACCGTTCCATCAGCAAGGAACACTGCCGGCTGTATTATGATGAAAATAAAAACGAATTTCTGCTGACAGACGTATCCAGAAACGGTGTCTATGTCCAGAGCCGGCGGCTGACGCCCAACCAGGTATACCATTATACCCCCAGCCAGCAGATCGGCCTGGCAGGTACGGTCTGTACCATTACCCTGGGGGTGGCCTATGAATAATACCAATATTATCACTGTGGGGGAAAAGCATGCCGGCGGGCCGGTCCAGGCGGCTGCCGGAAGCATCCTGGGACACAGAAAAGAGCAGCAGGACTTTGCGGGCCTGGTTGTGGAGGACCGCCAGCTTCTGGCAGCGGTCTGCGACGGCATGGGAGGCCTAAACGGAGGCGCCGTTGCCAGCAGCGGCGCGGTCAGGCTTCTGCTGGAGGACTACCAGGAGGAACGGCCCAGGGAGGATTTTTCCGGCTTTCTGTGCCGGGAGGCAGCCAGGATGGACCAGTGGGTTGCGTCCAGGACCGGCCCGGAGGGAGAGCCCTTACATGCCGGATGTACCCTGGTGGCCGTGATTCTGTCCGAGGGAATGCTGGACTGGGTGTCTGTGGGGGACAGCCGCATCTATGTGCTGCGGGAGGATACCATGGTCACGGTGACCAGAGACCACAATTACCGCCGGGAGCTGGAGGAAGCCCTGGAGCGGGGGGAGATCAGCCGGGAGTATTTTGAGAATGAGATTGTCACAAAGCGCAGCGATGCCCTGACCAATTTTCTGGGCATGGGCGGTATCCGGCGGATGGAACGCAGTGTCCAGCCTCTGGAGCTGATGGACGGGGACATGGTTCTCTTATGCAGCGACGGACTCTACAAACGTCTGGATGAAGACCAGATCAAGGCCATGCTTATAGACAACCGGGCAAGCGCCCAGGTGGCGGTGAACCGGATGAACCGGATGGTCATGCAGCAGGCCTTAAGAGGTCAGGACAATACTACCCTGATCCTGATCCATTACCATAAAGCATAGAGGAGGAAAGGGAACATGGCACGGTGTTACCAGTGCATGAAGGAGTATCCTGACGGATATGATATCTGTCCCCACTGCGGATATGACCAGACCAGTGAAGCGGCAAGCCTGTATTATCTTCCGGCAGGTACGGTGCTGGGCCAGGGCCGGTATCTGGTGGGGAAGGAGGTAAGTGCCGGAGGCTTCGGAATCGTGTACCGGGTCTGGGACCAGACCCTTGGCAAGATGCTGGCCATAAAGGAATATTTCCCCAGCGCCATAGCCACCCGCATTCCGGGAACCAGACAGGTGCGGGTCCATTCCGCAAAAAACAGCCGGGAATATGAGAACGGAAAGAACCGTTTCCTCAGTGAGGCCAGAAGAGTGGCCAAATTCCAGAACAATCCCAACGTAGTGGATGTATATGACTTTTTCGAGGAAAACGAGACTGCCTACATGGTCATGGAATTCATGGACGGCATGACTTACAAGCAGTATATCCGGTCCCAGGGGGGAAAGGTCAGCCCCCAGACCGCGTCCAAGGTCACCCTGGCCGTGCTGGACGCTTTGGCAGAGGTACATAAAGAGAAGATTATCCACAGGGACATTAATCCCAACAATATCTTTATCTGCGGGGACGGCAGGGTCAAGCTCTATGACTTTGGCGCTGCCCGTCTGGAGGCCACGGATATGACCTCCATCCTGACGCCCTGCTACGCGCCGCCGGAGCAGTATATGACAGGGGGCAGGCAGGGCCCTTATACGGATCTGTACTCCGTGGGAGCTACCATGTACTTTGCCCTGACCGGGGTAAAGCCCCAGGAGTCCACGGACCGGGTCCAGAGGGATGAATTAAAGCCGCCCCAGGAGCTGGATAACCAGATTCCGGAGGATATGGGCAACGCGGTAATGCGGGCCATGGCCGTGAAGGAGGAAATTCGCTTCCAGAGTGCGGACCAGTTCAAAAAGGCCCTGACCGAAGGGCGGGTGCTGAACGTACAGCGGGAGATTGCCCGGAGAAGAAAGCGCAGACTGGTGCAGATTGCCGCCACCTTCCTGGTGCTGGCAGCCGTGGGAACCGGGGCGGTCTGGAAGATCCAGACCCAGCGGACTGCCTCCACCCTAAAGCCGGTGACCTTAAAGGTGTGGGTGGCGGCAGACGAAAATGACAGGGAGGAAGGCATATCCGCCCAGGAGCGGTTTGAGAATATGACTGCCGCCTTCCAGAAGGATTACGGTATCGGATGCCAGGTAACCGTATTTCCGGTGGAGGAATATAAGCAGAAGCTTAAGGAAGCGGCAGAAAACGGGACCCTGCCGGATGTCTTTGACAGTACCTGCCTGGATGAGGCTTACCTGGAGCTGTTAGAGCCTCTGGATGAGACCCTGCGGCTGATGGAGGATCCTTCCGCCTACTATTATCTGCCGGAATATGAGACCCTGTTTCCGGAGAAACGGCAGCTTCCTCTCTGTTTCCAGCTTCCCCTGGTGTTCGTCCGGACCGGTCTGGATGCCCAGGAGGACGGAACCGGTCTCCAGGCGGCTTCCCTGGAGGATCTGGTGGACGGGGAAGGAGACTACTCCTATGTGATCCGTCCCGAGGACCTGACCATCTACCAGGATGTGTTCGGGGAAGACTGCGTGGAAGAATTCCGGAAGAAATGGCCGGACAAGAAAGCCCTTTCCGGGGCCTATAGGGATTTCCTGGAAGGAAAGGTGCAGTATTATCTTTCGGATACCAGCGATTACCAGCTTCTGTATGAAGAGATACCGGGACAGTTTTCGGTGCTGTATCTGGAGCAGGAAGGGGTGAAGGGCCGGCTGGACCATCTCTGGAGCGTCAGCGCCGGAGCCGGAAAGCATGAGAAGAAGGCTGCCCAGTGGCTGCTTTACTATATGCTGTCGGATACGGCCCAGAACAGCCTGGGAGTCAGGAGCCTGGAGGGAATTCCCTTAAACAGGAATATTTTCCAGCAGGTATTTCTGGAGGCCTACGGAGGCAATCTGCCGGAGATCAGCGGGCAGCTTGAGAAGCTGGCCGTGGGGGGCGGAAGGTCCATCCGGGAAAATTACAAATGTTGGGACAGGTGGAATGAATGATGGAATCAAGGATGCAGGTGAACCTGGAGCTGAACCAGAAGGAGCCGGCCGGGCAGGAAGGAGTCCTTCTGGTGATTACGCCCGGAGGCAAGGTGGTGGACTACCCGTTAAGCCGTTTCGGTAAGAGCCGGATACGGATCGGGCGGGATTCGGACAATGAGATTGTGCTGGACAGCCGGATGGTGTCCCACCACCATGGGCTTCTGACCCTTTCCGGGCAGAGACTTCTGTATCAGGATCTGGGCAGCAGCAACGGGACCCTGGTGGATATTCTCAGAAACAAAAAATATTTAAAGAACAGCACGTCCCAGATTCAGCTGAAGGACGGGATGGTGCTGAATATCGGCGGTGTGGGAAAGGCCGATGCCGTGTACCTGCTGTACTCCTTATGCCTTCCTACGGAAGCCTGGAAAAGCATCAGCATCAACCGCAAGCGGCTGTCCATGGGGCGGGGAAGCAGCAATGATATTCCCCTGGCCCATCCGGCCGTGTCCCGGGTCCAGGCGGCCATCGAGCCGGCCGGGGAGGGCTATGACCTGGTGGATTTAAGCGGCCGGGGCGGTACCCTTCTTAACGGGAAAAGCGTCCGGGGAAAGGTACGGCTAAAGGAGTGCGACATTATCCAGATCCTGGCCTTCCAGATGATCTACATGCAGGGCCGTATTTTCTACAAGACCACCTCCGACGGGATCAGTCTGGTGGTCCGGCATCTGGGAAAGGTGGTAGGCAGTAAAGGGAAGCCCAAGGAGCTTCTCCACGACGTGAATCTCCAGATCGAGAGCAACGAGTTTGTAGCCATTATCGGAGGCTCCGGCGCCGGAAAGACCACCCTGATGAACGCCATCAGCGGCTTTGACCAGAGCATCACCGGCCAGGTGTTCTGCAACGGCATGAACCTGCTGGATAATTTTAAATACTTAAAGGCCATTATCGGCTATGTTCCCCAGGAGGATATTATCTACCAGAACCTGACCCTGCGCCGGATGCTGGAGTACACGGCAAAGCTGAAAATGCCGGAGGACGTGTCCCACCAGGAGCGGGAGAAACAGATCGACAGCGTCCTGGAGATGGTGGAGCTAAAGGCCCAGGCAGACACCTATATCCGCAAGCTGTCCGGGGGGCAGAAGAAGCGTGCCAGCATTGCGGTGGAGCTGCTGGGGGACCCCAGGCTGTTCTTTCTGGACGAGCCTACCTCGGGCCTGGACCCGGGGACGGAGCAGAACCTTATGCGGACCCTGAACCGGCTGGCCAAGACCCAGAAAAAGACCATTATTATGGTGACCCACACCATCCAGAACCTGGATCTGTGCGACCGGATCATCCTGATGGGAACCGGGGGCAGGTGCTGCTTTTCCGGCACCCTGGAGGAGGCAAAAATGTTCTTTGACACCCGGAACCTGGCAGACGCCTACAATACGGTGTCCGCGGATTCGGCCTCCTGGGAACGGGAATTTACCAAATTCCAGCAGAAGGATTATGAGCTCCAGGTGGCGGACAGCCAGACCCAGGATGCCATGAAAAGCCAGGTGCGGAAAGCCTCTGCCGTCCGCCAGTGGCTGATTCTGGTGCGCCGGTATATGGAACTGATCAAAAACGATGTGATGCGGCTGGGCATCCTGATTCTTCAGCCGGTGATCATAGGCCTTCTTCTATATATTGTGTCCGATGAAAATGTCTTTGACGTGTATGAAAACACAAAGACCATGATGTTCTCCCTATGCTGTTCCGGGATCTGGATCGGCCTTTTCAACTCCATCCAGGAGATCTGCAAGGAGCGCAGTATCCTGCGCAGGGAATATATGACCAGCTTAAAGCTGCCGGTGTACATACTCAGCAAGTTTTCCGTCCAGGCAGTCATCGGCCTGGTCCAGGCAGTGCTGCTGTCCGGTTCCTTTATGGTGGCAGTGGCCAAGGACGGGGCCGGGATCTTTCTGGACAGCTACATTCCGGAGATCATCTTTACGGTGTGGATGGTGATTGTGGTGTCGGAGGCTCTTGGATTTGTGGTGTCTGCCAATGCAAAATCCGGGGACAAGGCCATGGTGGTGGCTCCCTTCCTTCTGATTGTGCAGCTTCTGTTCTCCGGGATTCTCTTTAAGCTGGAGGGAGCAGGCAAATTCATCTCCTACGCAACGGCAAGCCGCTGGACCGTGGAGGCCCTGGGAAGCATTGTGAATCTCAATGACCTGCCTTTGAAAATGCAGTCGGAGTATCCCATGATCGAGCATGAGGTGGAGGAGTTTTTTGAGGCCACCGCAGGCCATGTATGGCAGTGCTGGGGCATCCTGGCCGGTATGACCGTATGTTTCCTGGTGGTCAGCGTGCTGAGCTTAAGGCGGCTTCCCAAGGATTCCAGATAAGGGGGAGCAGATATGAAAAAATGTCTCAACTGTATGTCCGAGATGGCGGTCAATGATCCGGTCTGCCCCTTATGCGGCTGGGGCGGACAGGAAAATGAGGAAGGCTGCCTTCCTACAGGAACCATTCTCCAGGGCAGGTATATCATCGGTGTGTGCCGCCAGATCCGCAGTGCGGATATCCAGTATATGGCCTGGGATGCCCTGTTTTCCCAGAAGGTATATGTGATGGAGTATTTTCCCGGGGAGATCGTCCGCAGGTCCGGTTCCTGCCAGGTCCAGGCCGAGTCCGGTGAGGAAGAACTTCTGGAAAAGGGAATTTCCTGCTTTCTTGGCCAGAAGGACCTGCTGGTCCGTCTGGACGGGATTCACGGCCTTCTCAATGTGCTGGCAGGCTTTCAGGAGAACCATACCGCCTACATGGTGCTGGAATATCCGGGTGACAGAAGTCTGCGGGATGTGCTGGAAACCGAGGGGCCCTGGGACCTGGCAAGGACAAAACGGCTTCTTAAGAATCTGGTGCGGCCTCTGGCGGCCGCTTACCAGAACCGGACCCTTCATGGCCAGGTGACCCTGGACTGCTGCTATCTGACGGGCCAGGGGAATTTTAAGATCGGGTTTTTCAACGAGGCCTTGTTTCTGACAGACCCGGACCCGGACTACCAGGAGGAAAAGGCCCAGCGGTCTGCGGACTGTTTCGGCCTGGCCCATATTGTGGGGGCCGCCCTGGTGGGGGTGGAGCTGTGGGAACGGCAGCCGGTGGATGACAGTATTGAGCTGCTGGAGGAAACTTTGCCCCAGTGTGCCCTGGATGTGCTGGTGGATGCCATGAACGAAGAGATGTCCTGCCGGATTGATTCTCCCCAGATGTTCCAGGACCGGTTTCTGGATGAGGTGACCGTGGAGCTGCCCAAAGAGGGAAGCCAGTTGAAAAACAGAAAGAATATGAAGAACCGGGGAGACGGGCTTATGGGAATCCGGACCCGCTCCGACGGAAAAAGGAAAGGGGTATAGATATGAATCTGACCAAATGCAAAAACGGACACTACTACGACGCGGACAAGTATCCTGGCTGTCCCCACTGTGCCAGCGACGGAGGCGGGGACGATGACGTGACGGTGAACATGGAGCAGACCGGCTATGGCAATGTCACCGGCTACGGCGGCAAAGGCCCAGGCTATGGCGGGGCTTCGGATAACAGTCCTACCGTAGGCTTCTGGGAGAATCCCCAGCAGACTGCCCCGCCGGCGTCCCAGCAGATGGCTCCCAAGTCCGGCAATGGTCCGGTGTCCCTGATGCAGGCGGTGACGGCAGCTTCGGCGGCCCCGGCAGTTCCCCGGATGGAGGAGGACAACGACAAGACCGTCAGCTACTACGGCGGAACCCTGGAGACGGAGCCGGTGGTAGGCTGGCTGGTGTGCACCGAGGGAAAGCAGCTTGGCAGGGCCTTTGAGCTGAAAAACGGAAAAAATTTCATCGGACGTTCCGCCCAGATGGACGTGATTCTGGAGGGGGATGCCAATGTGTCCCGGGACCGCCATGCCATTGTCACCTATGAACCCAGGGGAAAGACCTTCTTTGCCCAGCCCGGGGAATCCAGGGAGCTGTTCTATGTCAACGACCAGGTGGTCCTGATGAACGTGACCTTAAACCACGGGGACCAGATTTCCGTTGGAAAGACCCAGCTGATGTTCGTTCCCTTGTGCGGGCCTGATTTCTCCTGGGATGATCTGAAGAAATAACCAGCCACGCTTAGGGAGGATACGTCATGAAGCATTTATGTATGGGCTGCATGGAACCCTATGATGACCGGTTCGATGTGTGCCCACACTGCGGCTTTGTCAGGGGGACCCCTTCGGCAGAGGCTTACCATATGGACCCTGGGTCCGTGATCCACAACCGGTATCTGGTGGGGCGGGTCCTGGGCTCCGGGGGTTTTGGCATCACCTATCTGGGTTATGACATGACACTGGAAAAGAAGGTGGCCGTAAAGGAGTATTTCCCGGTGGAGTTTGCCACCCGCATGCAGAACCAGACCATGGTTACCGTTTTTTCCGGGGAGAAGCAGGAGCAGTTTGTCTCAGGCATGAAAAAGTCCCTGGACGAGGCCAGACGGCTGGCAGAGTTCCGGCAGACCCCGGGAATCACCCAGATCTTTGATTTTTTCGAGGAAAACAATACGGCCTATATTGTCATGGAGCTTCTGGAAGGGGAGACCCTTAAGGAAAAGCTGAAACGGGACGGAACCATGACGGTAGAAGATGCCCTGCCCATTATCTTTGGGGTGCTGGGGGCCTTAAAGACCGTCCACGCCAGGGAGATTGTCCACAGGGATATTGCACCGGACAACATCTATCTTCTGGAAAACGGGGAAATCAAGCTGCTGGACTTCGGCGCTTCCCGGCAGGTCACCGGCACCCACAGCAAGTCCCTGACCGTAATCTTAAAGCCCGGGTATGCGCCGGTGGAACAGTACCAGAGCGGCGGGGACCAGGGTCCCTGGACCGATGTCTATGCCCTGGCTGCTACCTTCTATAAGATGATTACCGGAAGGAAGCCGCCGGATTCCACGGAGCGCTGGGCAAAGGATACCATGAAAGAGCCTTCAAAGCTGGGGGTAAAGATCGACAAAAACACGGAAAATGCCCTGATGAATGCCCTTCATGTACGGCCGGAGGACCGTATCCGGTCTGCCGGGGACTTTGAGGAGGCCCTGTATTCCCAGAACGTGGTCAGGACCCAGGCCACGGTGGAGAAAAACGATATGGGCCGTTGGCCCTTGTGGGCCAAAATCCTGGGAGCCCTGTCCGGGGTGGTGGTGGCTGCCATGGTGGTTCTCATGGCTACCGGAGTTCTGGAATCTCCCTTTTCCATGGGAGGCGGACTGTCCAGAAGCGAGGGAACCGTGTGGGTGCCCAATCTGGTGAACATGTCCCAGGCAGATGCCAGGGACCGGGCAGAGGCCCTGGGGCTCCAGTTTGAAGTAGGCGGGACCCAGGCATCGGACACGGTACGCAAAGGCTATGTGCTCCAGCAGACGGACCAGAGGGACGAGAAGATCGGACCGGGAGACACCCTGGAGGCAGGGGCCGTGATCCGGGTCACCATCAGTTCCGGTAACGGAATGGTGGCACTGCCGGATCTTTTGTGGATGCAGCGTGACCAGGCCATGGCCCTTCTGGAGGAGCTGGAACTGATGGCCGTCAATGAGGAGGAAGACTCGGACACCTGGGCGCCCCAGGGGGCGGTCACCGGCATCCGGAAGAACGGGGAGCTTCTGGCCCTGGACGGAGACACGGACGTGATGGTGGAAGAGGACGCGGTGCTGACTTTGACGGTGGCATCTGCCGGGTCCCAGGGCCGGCCGGAAGGGGATTCCCGGGAGGGAAGCTCCGGCGGTTCCGCCGGGACTGTGCCGGATATCACCGGAATGGACCAGGAAGAGGGCTATGAACAGTTAAAGGAGGCCGGATTCTATCTGGAGAAGATTTCCTGGGAGAATGACCGGGACAGCCGGAGAGGACAGATTCTGAGCCAGGAACCGGCCCAGGGCCAGCCGGTCCCCCAGGACCGGGTGATCCGGGTAGCGGTCAGCGCCGGTCCCAGGAAGGTGATGCTGCCGGATGTAGGCAATATGACGGAGGCGGAAGCCAGAGCGCTTCTGGAGGGACTGGGCCTGGTGGTGGCAGACGCCGCCGGCGTATACAGCGATACGGTGGAGGAAGGCCGTGTCATCTCCCAGAGCGTGGCATCCGGCGAGGTGGACGAGGGAACGGAGATTACTCTGGAGGTAAGCCTTGGGGAGCGTCCACCGGAGACCACAAGAGCCAGGTCCAGCCAGCCGGCAGGCAGCAGGAACCAGCCGGCCGGCGGACAGCAGCCCCAGCAGCCGGCAGCACCTCAGCAGACGGCGGCGCCCCAGCAGACAGCGGCGCCCCAGACACAGCCGGCACCGCCGCCACAGACGCAGGCACCGGCATCCGATCCCCTGGATTCTGTGTTTGATAGGCGCCGGAGGGCTATTGAGGGAGAGTAACAGAGTGGGGATCTTCTTGTCCGGCATAGCCGGACAAGAAGCATCGGGCATCTGCCATAGATGTAACGGTCCGGCTTTGCTGGACATTTACATAAATTTCAGAAAAATAAGGAGTGTACAGTATGAAAAAGAGAATGGCGACAGTTGTGGCAGCAGTTGGATTGTCAGCACTTTGTGTTTCCACCGTATGGGCAGCCGGGTGGGGGCAGGATGAGCGGGGCTACTGGTACCAGAATCCTACGGGAAGCTATGCCAGAAGCGGATTTTCCACCATCGACGGCGTCATGTATGCCTTTGACGCGGAAGGGTATATGATCACCGGCTGGCAGAGCCAGGACGGACAGTGGTATTACTTTGAGCCGGAAAGCGGCGCCCAGGCCATTGGCTGGAAGCAGATTGACGGGAAATGGTATTTCTTTGACCAGGCCAAAAGCGGGGTCATGCAGACCGGCTGGCGGACCGAGGGGAACAAGACCTTCTACCTGGGCAGCGACGGAGCCATGATCCAGAACCGGGAATTCTGTACCTGCGATACGGAGGCCAGCGGCAGCGGAGGCGGGTACACCTATGTGGCCTCCGAGGACGGAAGCATCATTAAGAACAAGGCGGACGAAGCCCACCAGGCCATTTATGACGAATATGGCAGACTGAAGATTAAGGACGCCTTAAGTATTGCGTCCGGTGTGGCTTCTGGGGAAAGCTATTACCAGTATATCATGTGCGAACATTATGACCGCCAGAGCGCTGCGTTGCAGAAAGAAAACGTCCGCAGCGGAGTTGTGGAGCATCTGGAGGACTATGCGGTAAAATATGACGAGGATGTACGGGATGCCAAATACTCCAAACGTCAGGAGCGGTACGAAACCTGGAAGCAGAGGCTTCTGAAAGGCATGGAAAGGTATGTGAATGGTTCTGTATATGAGGAGGATCTTCATGACTATATTCAGGCGGTTGTAAACGGTACCTTTGAGAACGGAGACGAATTTGTGGAGACACTGCCGGAACGGTTTCAGCTTAATTAGGTTTCCATGGAAAGGGAGGTAATTCCGTGATTCTGATTGCTTTGCTGGCACTTGCGATGTTGTGCGGGGGAGTAGCATTGTTTATCATTCTTCTTCCGGGTGATAAAAGACCCCAGAATAACCAGCAGTTTGAAGTATTGCCGGAAGTGAGACCAGAGATAAGTTCCTGGTCTGCCTCCCAGGCTCCGCCTGGGCCGATAGAAGGAAACCTTACAGAACGGCTGTTTGATTCCGGCGCTTATGGTTCGGCGTTAAAAAGCTATGTACTGGAGCTATATGATTTAAGAAAGCCGGGGCAGGGATACCGGGTTAATGTAGATGACAGAATCTCCATCGGAAGAAGTCAGGCATGTACCATCTGTATCCCTAACCGGACCTTGTCCGGCGCACACTGTGAGATAGTACTCCGTGACGGGCGGCTGTTTCTGCGGGATCTGGATTCCCTGAACGGAACCTTCCTTAACGGGAATCCCAATAAAATTACGGAAGCATATCTGGAGTCTGGAAGTGTGATCCAGATTGGCTCTGAGAAATTACAGGTCCAGCTAAAACAGGTAAACGGTTAGACATGGGGGAGAGAGACGATGGTGTTTGTGATACTGGGTGTAGTTCTGCTAATGCTGTTTGCAGGAATCCAGATCTGGCGTTCCGGAAAAAAAGAGAGGGAAAAGCATTATAACCAGAAGCTGAGAGAGCAGGCCCTGACAGAATCCCTGAAAAACAGCTATGGAAAGAAAAACGGTTTTCAAAAGGAGTATCAGGCCCAGTCCATGGACCAGGTCATGGAACAGGAGCATCTGGTAGAACGGAACCGGCAGATTGTCCGGCTGACCATATCGGGAAAACAGAATAAGGATTATGTTCTCAGTCCGGAGAAGCCGATCCTTATTGGGAGTGCTTCCGGAAAAAATGATATTGTTCTGGAAGGGAGCTGCATAGGAGCACAGCAGTGTCAAATTTTCTTATACAATCACTGTGTTTTTGCGAAAAATCTCAATCCCGCTTATCCGGTTCTGCTGCGCAGGAAAAACAACCAGATGAACCTGGCCAGCCAGGCGGTACGTATGATGACGGGAGACCGTATGACACTGGGAAACCATATCCTGTCAGTCTCTATCATGGATTATATAGGAAACACGGTACAAGGGTAAGGGGTACATCAGCAAAGGGAGGATGGTATGGGCATCATTTTGTCAATCTATACGCCTTATGCGTATAAGGAATTTCAACTGCCAGTGTCCAATTACGAGGACTATGACCTGGGGCTTTCCGGCCAGTTATTTCATCTGAAAGAGGATTTAAAGCTGCGGCTGGAGGCTGTAAAAGGTAACTGGCGGATTCGTCACAGCCAAAGCTATGCCGCCAGAAAGAAGCAGGGGGACCCTTACGGCTATTTCCAGAAGGACGATATTATCCAGATTGTGACTTACCAGGGGGAGCTTCTGTCGCTGGTGGTGAACCAGACCAAAAGCATTTTTTCCGTTCTGCGTAAATATGATATATCCCGGCTGGGACAGATTACGGTCGGCAGCGATCCGGGCAATGACATCTGTTACAGTTTTCTGAATCTGGTTTCTCATAAGCACGCTGTCCTGACCAGGAAGGGACAGCAATGGTGGATTCAGGATTTCAGCTCCAACGGAATCTTTTTGAATGAAAAAAAGATTCAGGGTGAGGCACCTCTTCAGACCGGAGACTGTATTGCTATCTATGGTCTGAAAATCATCTATCTGGACGGAAAGCTGGCGATCCAGGCGGTCAATGACCAGATCCGCATTGCAGGGAACATTCTTCCCCTGCATTATATGGCAGGGCAGGAACCCGCAATCGAGAATACCAGCGAGTTTATTCGGAAGAAACAGTACTTTCACCGGGCACCGCGGAATGTGGTGCCACTGGACAATGAACCGGTGTCCATCGAACCGCCTCCAGCTTTGCGGGCCATGCCGAAGAAGCCGCTGTTCATGGTAATCGGTCCTTCTTTTACCATGGCGATTCCCATGCTGCTGGGGACACTTCTCAGCATTTACAGTTCCCGTGCATCAGGAGGAGGCTCCAGCGCTTTTATGCTGACCGGAATCATCACCGCGGCCGGGTCTGCTGTACTGGGAGTCATGTGGGCGCTGGTGAATCTGCGTTATGAGAAGAAGCTTACGGTGGAGGAAGAGAAAAAACGGTTTGAAGCCTACAGCGATTACCTGATCAGGCAGGTAAACCTGATCAAAGAAAAATATGAAAAAACCCGGCAGATTCTTCTGGAACTGTATGTCAGTGCCCAGGAATGCCTGTCATATGACCGGAACAATCCGGCACTCTGGAGCCGGAACCGGGGACATGAGGATTTTCTGGTCCACCGTCTGGGACTTGGCAATCTTCCATTCCAGGTGACCATTGATGTTCCTCGGGAGCGGTTTACCATGGCGGAGGATTCCCTGGCAGAAAAGCCGTCCATGATCAGGAAGGAGTATGAAACTCTTTATGATGTACCGGTGCGGGTGAATCTTTCCGGTCATCCTGTGGCAGGTCTGGTGGGCGGTGTGGGAAAACGGGGGGCTCTGGATATCATGCACATACTTTCCGCCCAGATCGCTGCCGGTAATTCCTACACGGATGTAAAGCTGGTTTACATATATGACGGAAAGAATAAAGCTGAGGAATGGGCCTTTGCCCGCTGGCTGCCCCATGTATGGTCCGAAGATAAGAAGACCCGCTATGTAGCCTCCAGCAAGGAGGAGGCAAGCGATGTCTTTTATGAGCTGGTGAAGATATTCCGTATGCGTTCCGAGGATGAGAACAGCAAAAAGGAAACACTGCCCAAGCCCTATTATATCATGTTTGTGGCAGATGCTTCTGTGCTGGAAGGAGAACTGATCACAAAATACATTTATGAAGGCCAGAAAAATATCGGACTGACCACCTTTATTATGGCAGAAAGTTATGAACAGCTTCCCAACCTCTGCGAGTTTGTAATTCAGAAAGACGATTCATTTGAAGGGTGTTACCAGCTGTCTGATGCAGAGCGTACCCGGGTCCGGTTTGACGGAGTATCCGGGGAGCAGCTGGAGAAGATGGCCCGGGCACTGTCCGGAATTGAGGTAAAGGAGGTGGAGAAGGGTGGCGATCTTCCGAACGCTCTGACCTTCTTTGAAATGTTTCATGTGAACCGTCCCGATGAGCTTCGCGCGGAGGAAAGGTGGAGGAAAAACCGCAACTATGAAAATATGAAAGCCGAAGTGGGCGTAAAGGCAGGCGGGGACTTGTGCTATCTGGATGTCCACGAGAAATACCATGGTCCCCACGGTCTGGTAGCAGGAACTACCGGTTCCGGTAAGTCAGAGACCTTGCAGACCTATATGCTGTCCCTGGCTTTAAATTTCAGCCCGGATGATATCAGCTTTTTCATCATTGACTATAAGGGCGGTGGTATGGCCAACCTTTTTGACGGACTTCCCCATCTCATCGGTCAGATCTCCAACTTGTCCGGAAACCAGATCAACCGGGCTATGGTGTCCATCAAAAGTGAGAATAAGCGGCGTCAGAGGGTGTTCAATGAGAACAATGTCAACAACATTAACCTGTACACCAAGCTTTATAAGAATGGTGAAGCATCCATGCCGGTTCCCCATCTGTTCATTATTATTGATGAGTTTGCGGAACTGAAACGGGAAGAACCGGACTTTATGAAGGAACTGATCAGTGTGGCCCAGGTAGGACGAAGCCTTGGGGTCCATCTGATCCTGGCTACCCAGAAGCCCAGCGGTACGGTAGATGACAATATCTGGAGCAATTCCAAGTTCCGTCTCTGCCTGCGGGTGCAGGACCGGCAGGACAGCAATGATATGCTCCACAAACCGGATGCCGCCTATATCACCCAGGCAGGCCGGTGCTATCTGCAGGTAGGCAATGATGAGCTGTACGAACTGTTCCAGTCCGGCTACAGCGGGGCACCTTACGATGAGAATGCCGGTTCTTTCCAGTCAGGAATCGCCACCATGATCTCCACCACCGGGCGGACGGCCCTGATCGGAAGCAATCTGAAACGGAAGCAGCAGGCAGAGCTTCGTTTTACATGGATCTGCAATCTGGTCCAGATTATGCAGCAGACGGCAGAAGACCATGGACAGAAGCTGGCAGACTTTGCGGAAGCCCCTGGGGCGATTCCTGCTGTCTATCAGAAGCTGGCATACTTTGAAGTGGATTATCCGCAGAGTGATTACAACAGCAGGCGGCTGGAGGAGCTTCTCCATGCTTATCTGGAAATTGCGAAGCTGGTAAATGAAGGAGAAGACAAGAGCCTGGAGGAGGAAGTCACCGAGCTTTTAAAGTATATGGATGACAACAATATCAAGCTGCCGGAGCAGAAACTGAAGACCCAGCTGGATGCCATGGTGGAGTACCTGGCCAGGACTGCGGCGGCAAACGGTTACAACCATGAGTTCCAGCTGTGGATGCCCCTTCTTCCGGAGCAGCTTCCCCTGGCAGACCTGGCAGGCTACCGGGATTATCTGTTTGACGGCTCCGGATGGCAGGAGGAGCCTGGAGAATGGAAGCTGGATGTGCTTCTGGGACTCTGCGACGATCCGGTGAGCCAGGCACAGATGCCGTTAAAAATCAGCTTCTCCGAAGGCGGCCACCATGCCTTCTGCGGCATGATCGTCAGCGGCAAAAGTACCCTGCTCCAGACCTTGTTCTATGCTCTGGTCCAGCACTATTCTCCGGACTGGGTGCACTTGTATGGCATTGATTTCAGCAGCCATATGCTGTCAGCGTTTGAGCAGGCTCCCCATACGGGCGGTATCATCTATGAGGATGACGGGGAGAAGCTGGAAAAATTTTTCCATATGATGGAGGTTATGCTGGAGGAACGCAAGAAGCTGTTTAAGGGCGGCAACTACAGTCAGTATGTCCGTGCCAACGGTGTGACCGTGCCGGCTGTGGTGATTGCCATTGACAACTACGCCAATTTCCGGGAAAAGACCGATAACCGGTATGAGGATGTGGTGATGCATATTGCCCATGACGGTGTGGGATACGGAATTTTTCTGGCCATTACAGCCGGAGGCTTCGGTTCCACGGAAATCCAGAACAAGGTGGCTGACAGCATCAAGACCGTCATCAGCCTACAGATGAACGACAAGTTCCAGTATGCGGATGTGATGCGCCTGCCCCGGGTGGATATTCTGCCGGAGGCCAACATTCATGGCCGGGGACTGGCAAAGGTGGGAGAACGGATTCTGGAATTCCAGACAGCCCTGGCCCTGGAAGCGGAGGATGATTACCAGCGCATAGAGAAGATCGCCAGCCAGTGTTTAAGTATGCGGGAAGCATGGCATGGCAAACGGGCCAGACAGATTCCGGTGATTCCCGAGAAGCCGGTGTGGTCGGAATTCCAAGAGCTGGATGATGCGGCTGCCATGTATGAGGACGACCGCCATCTTCCCATTGGTTACGATATGGAGAGTGCGGCGGTCTATGGCATTGATTTAAGCAGGACCTACTGCTATACCATCTCAGGACGGAAGCGTACCGGCAAGACCAACACCATGAAGGGACTGATCCGCTCCGCAAGCCGCAAGGGCGGGAAGGTGGTAGTCTTTGAATATGGCTCGGATGATCTGAAGATGACCGCGTCTAAGACAGGAGCTGCCTATATCACCACCCAGAAGGAGCAGGGAGAATTCTTCCAGGACCTGATCCAGGTGGTGAAGCCCAGAAATGAGATTAAGAAGGCACTGATTGAGGAAGGCAATGAGGAAGGAATCTACGAAGCGATGAAGGACCAGGAGCGGGTATACATTTTTATAGAAGATATTGAGCGGTTCATCAATGCCGTACATAAACCGGAAGAGGGCGCATTGAATATCCGTCCCTTCCTGGAGAATGTGACGGAGAAAGGAAAGCTGCTGAATGTGTTCTTCTTCCTGGGCATTAACCCGGATACGGTGTCTTCTGTGGTGGGACTGCGCAGCTACGAGAACATGACCGGCTACCGGACAGGCATGCATTTGGGCGGAAATGTATCCAACTTAAGGTATATGGATTTCGGATATTTAAGCTATACAGAGCAGGCCAAGACCTTAAAGAACGGAATCGGCATGATCCCGTCCGGAAATGAGGACACTGTGACCAGAGTGGTTGTACCGCTTGTAAAGGGGTAGAAGGA
>CAJTOV010000023.1 GCA_910577765.1 uncultured Lachnospiraceae bacterium | reverse complement strand
AAGCGAGTTTGCAACACACTTTCTCACAAGATTTGCTGCCCGTCTGAACTGTTACTATAATTCCAGATCCAGATCTCCCGGGCGAATCCATCCGGCATTGCGGAGGATCTCACCGAAGATAAAGGTCAGGACAGCCGGAACCAGGAAGCATACCAGCAGGATGCCAAGCCACATGCGGGAACCGCCGCCCATGGCCGTGTAGACGCCGATGGGGCCTACCAGGCCGCAGGTTCCCATGCCGGAGCCGGTGGGAATGTTCTCCATCCGGAAGATGCAGGTGGCAATGGGGCCTGTGACCATGGAAGCCAGGGTTGGGGCGATCCAGATCCGGGGGTTCTTTACAATGTTGCCCATCTGGAGCATGGAGGTGCCCAGCCCCTGGGCCAGAAGCCCGCCTACGCCGTTTTCCCGGAAGCTTAAGACCGCGAAGCCGATCATCTGGGCACAGCATCCGGCGGTGGCGGCGCCTCCTGCAAGGCCGTCCAGACTCAGCATGATGCAGATGGCGGCGCTGCTGATGGGAAGGGTCAGGGCTATGCCGATCAGGGCAGATACCAGAATTCCCATGAAGAAGGGCTGCATCTCCGTGGTGGTCTTTACCAGGTTGCCGAAGGCGGTCATAAAGGCAGACACGCCGGGTCCTACAAACTGGGCTGTCAGGACCCCGGAGATAATGGTGACGCCGGGAGTTACCAGAATGTCTACCCGGGTCTCCTTAGAGACGGTCTTTCCCAGCTCCGTTCCCACAATGGTGGCTACCAGGGCCCCTACCGGGCCTCCCAGGTCATTGCCTGCGATGCCTACGGCGGCTGCGGAAAAGAGTACAAGCTGGGGCGCTTTTAGGGCATAGGCAATGGACACGCCCAGGGCTGCGCCGGCAGCTTCCTTGCAGTAACCGGCGATGGCGGCAAAGAGGGCAATATGGGTTTTGTCTCCCAGGGTTCCGAAGATGGTGCCGATCAGCAGGGAGGCAAAGAGGCCGAAGGCCATGGCTCCCAGGGCATCAATCAGATAGGTTCTGGCTGTGATATTCACATTCTTCCGTTTCAGAAATTCGGTTATTCCTGTCTGTTTCATAATCTGTTCTCCTTTTTTGCAAAAATGAAAATAATTTTAAGACACACTGTAGCATAAGATTGGAAAAATGGGAAGAAAAATTCCAAAAAAGGCGCTGAATTGTTAAAAAAATAACAACTACAGGGCCTATTAGCCATGGAAAATGTGCGGGAAGTGTGGTATACTTAGATGAGTTTTATACAGGATGAAGGATGAACAGGATGGAGGAAAGCCAGGGTGAAATACAGGATTTGTCCGGTCTGTGACCAGAAAATGAAATCAGCACACTATTGTTCCAATTGCAGGGCCTGGGTAAAGGAGCCCTGGGTGCGGGAGGTTGACTATTATCTCAATGAGCGGCATCCGGCCCGGGAGGCGGACTGCTCCTACCACGGTTCCGCAAGCCCCAAAACCAGTATGCCGGACCGGCCCAGGACCGGGCAGGCCAGCCAGCCCCAGCCCCAGAACCAGAATAAGGCCTCCAGCCAGCCCCAGCCAGCCCGCTATGCGGCAGCCGCCGGGAAGACGCCGGCCCAAAAGGGCACCTACACCCACGTGGCCGGAGGAAGCTACGGGGCCCCTGTGATTCCCAAAGCCCAGGACCCCTTTAAGCGGTGGACCACCGTTGCCGTGGCCGCCATTATCGTTATCAGTATTCTGGTCCGGGTGTGCGGTGCCATGGTGAAGGCACTGGACCTTGGCAGGGGTACCCGGGAGCCGGAGGCTTATGCAGAGGAGTACCTGGACCGGCAGGAGACCGAAGCAGAGGAGGTCTATGGAGATGTGGACTTAGGGGCCTATGAAGCCGATGAATACTGGTATGAGTATGAGGAGCTGACCGACCAGGAGGTTCTGGCAGCAGGCACTGCCTGCAACGGGATGAACCATTTTGTCATTACCGGGGAGGAGACAGAGGAGCTTCTGCGGGTTGCCATGGAACTCTACGGCTATGAGTTCACAAAGGTGGAGCGTAAGACAGAGAACGGCAGAAACGGGGACTACTGCTGGTATGAATCCAGCACGGTCCTGGACCTGCGGCCGGAGGAAGAATATGCGGAGCCTTACATTGAGATCAACTGTGACACAGTGACCGGAGGACTTCACTGGGTGGATATTGACCTGGAAAGCCGGGAACATGTCATTGAGTTTGTCCGGCTGGTTCTCACTGCCATGGAGGAGAAACAGCAGCTGGACCCGGAGGGGGACATTGTGGCACTGTATGACGCAGAGCTGGTTCCCCTGATTGAAAAGACAGAAAGCTTTGACTACATTTTAGGGGATGTGGAAGTCTATGGAGTGCAGTACAGCGATGTGTATTCCGTCACGGTTCTGCCGTCGTCCTGGGCAGAAGGTGCCCAGTAACAGGGCCTGCCCTGCGCAAAAGAAAGAGGAGAGAGGATTATGAAAATCAGGGATATTCTGGCCCAGGGAAGGCCGACCCTTTCGTTTGAGGTGTTTCCGCCAAAGACGGAGGACAAGTACGATTCCGTGGCTTATGCGGCCTCGGAGATTGCCAGGTTAAAGCCGGCGTTTATGAGTGTGACTTACGGGGCAGGAGGGGGCACCAGCCAGTATACGGTGGACATTGCTTCCTCCTTAAAAGACCAGGGAGTGACGCCCCTGGCCCACCTGACCTGCGTTTCCTCCACCAGGGAGAAGGTCCGGTCGGTGCTGGCAGAACTGAAAAAGCGCAGCATTGAGAATGTCCTGGCCCTGCGGGGGGACATTCCGGCAGACGGGAAGGTGGAAAAGGACTACCGTTATGCCTCGGAACTGATTGCCCAGATTAAGGACTACGGGGATTTCTGTATCGGTGCGGCCTGCTATCCGGAGGGACATGTGGAGTCGGCCAACAAGGATGAGGACATCCGGCATCTGAAAGAGAAGGTGGAGGCAGGCTGTGAGTTTGTCACCACCCAGATGTTTTTCGACAATAATATTTTATACAATTATCTCTACCGGATACGGGAGCAGGGGATCACGGTGCCGGTGATTGCCGGGATCATGCCGGTGACCAGTGCTGCCCAGATCCGGCGGATCTGCGCCATGTCCGGCACCTATCTGCCGCCCCGGTTCAAGGCCATGGTGGATCATTTCGGACAGAATCCGGCAGCCATGAAGCAGGCGGGGATCGCCTATGCCACAGAGCAGATCATCGACCTGGTGGCCAACCATGTCAACGGAATCCATGTGTATTCCATGAACAATCCGGAAGTGGCGGTCCGAATCCGGGACAGCCTGTCGGAGATTCTGTAGGTGCGGTATGGAAGAGCGATGGAACCAGAGGGAAATTCTGCGGTATCTGGGACACAGGGGGCAGGAGATCCCGGAGAATCTGGATGCCCTGATCCGGTCCTGTGAGGCGGAGCTGGAGCAGGCAGCCGCCCCCAGGGCGTTGTGGCGGGAGTATCCCCTGCAGATCCGGGACCAGGTGCTGGATCTGGGATGCTTCCGGACAGAAAGCCGGAATCTGGAGCGGAATCTCAGGGACTGTGAACGGGTGCTGCTGTTTGGGGCTACCCTGGGCAGCGGGGTGGACCGGCTGCTGGAGCGGTACAAAAGGCTCCAGATGAGCCGGGCCCTGGTACTGCAGGCAGCGTCAGCCGCCATGCTGGAGGCTTTCTGTGACCGGGAGAATGAGAAGATCCGGCAGCAGTATCTGGAAGCAGGCTGGTATCTGCGGCCCCGGTTCAGCCCCGGGTACGGGGACTTTGCCCTGGAGTGCCAGGTGTTTCTGGTGGCGGCCCTGGAGCTGCCCAAACGGATCGGGGTGACCCTGACAGACAGTCTTGTGATGGCGCCCTCCAAGTCGGTGACAGCAGTGGTGGGAGTCAGCAGACTGCCCCGGGACTGTACGGTCCAGGGGTGTGAGGCCTGCGGGCAGACAGACTGTCTGTACCGGAGGGAAACGGTGGCACAGGGGGATACCTGAAAGGTTCCCCATAAGGAGACGAGAGATGGATATTTTAAAGGAATTGCAGCAGCGGATTCTGTTCTGGGACGGAGGAATGGGAAGTCTGCTTCAGGAACAGGGGCTGGCTCCGGGGGAGCTTCCCGGTACGTGGAATATCAGTCACCCCCAGGTGATCACGGATATCCACCAGAGATACCTGGAGGCCGGGGCCGATATTATCAACACCAATACCTTTGGGGTGGATGCTTTAAAATACAATGAGAACACCGGATATCAGGTGGAGCCGGTGATCACCGCGGCAGTGGCCAATGTAAAGGAAGCTGTCCGCCGCAGCGGGAAGCAGGCTTTTACGGCCCTGGACCTGGGTCCTACAGGCAAGCTGTTAAAGCCTCTGGGAGACCTGGCTTTTGAGGAAGCCTGCGGTCTCTACCGCCAGGTGGTGGAGGCAGGCGCCCGGGCCGGGGCAGACCTGGTGCTGGTGGAGACCATGAGCGACAGCTACGAGACCAAGGCAGCGGTCCTGGCGGCAAAGGAGGCCTGCGGCCTTCCGGTGTTTGTGACCGTTACCTTTGACGAGCATAGGAAGCTTCTTACGGGAGGCAGTCCCGCATCCATTGTGGCCATGCTGGAAGGGCTGGGGGTGGACGGCCTGGGGATCAACTGCGGCCTGGGGCCGGTCCAGATGAAGGAGATTGTCCGGGAGCTTCTGGAGGTATCCTCCCTTCCGGTGATCGTCAATCCCAATGCAGGCCTGCCCCGCAGTGAACAGGGACAGACCGTGTACGATATCAGCGCGGAAGAGTTTGCCGCGGTCATGGAGGAAATCGTCCGTATGGGCGCCCGGATGGTGGGAGGCTGCTGCGGCACCACGCCGGAGCACATCCGCAGGACAGTGGAGCGGTGCAGCCGTCTGACCCCGGTGCCGGTAACCAGAAAGCACCGGACCGTGGTGGCTTCTTTTTCCCAGGCAGTGGAGATCGGACGGGACCCGGTTCTCATCGGGGAGCGGATCAATCCCACAGGAAAGCCTAAGTTCAAGCAGGCCCTGCGGGACCACGATCTGGACTACATTCTCCGGGAGGCAGTGTCCCAGCAGGACCATGGCGCCCATGTGCTGGATGTGAATGTGGGCCTGCCGGAGATCGACGAGCCGGCCATGATGGAAGAGGTGGTCCGGGAGCTTCAGAGCATTCTGGATCTGCCCCTTCAGATTGATACCTCGGATATGGAAGCCATGGAACGGGCCCTGCGTGTCTACAACGGCAAGGCCCTGATCAACTCGGTCAACGGAAAACAGGAATCCATGGAAGCCCTGTTCCCCCTGGTGAAGAAGTACGGCGGCGTGGTGGTGGCCTTGTGCCTGGACGAGAACGGCATCCCGGATACGGCCCAGGGGCGCATAGACGTGGCCAGGAAGATCTACGATACTGCCGCAAAATACGGCATTGCCAGGGAGGATATTCTGGTGGATGCCCTCTGCCTTACGGTCAGTTCCGACAGCAAAGGCGCCCTGACCACCTTAGAGACCCTGGGCCGGGTGCGGCAGGAGCTGGGAGGCAGGACCATTCTGGGAGTTTCCAATATTTCCTTTGGCCTGCCCCAGCGGGAGATCATCAATGCCGCCTTCTTCACCATGGCCATGCAGGCCGGCTTAAACGCCGCCATTATAAACCCCTGTTCCGAGGCCATGATGCGGGCCTACTACAGCTTCCGTGCCCTGATGGACCTGGATGCCCAGTGCGGGGATTACATCTCGGTCTACAGCGGCCAGACCTTGTCCCTGGGCCAGAGCGCGGTCCGGGGCCAGGCAGGGGCCGGGCCGGGAACGGAAGCCGGGACTTCCGGGAACCGTTTTGCCGGCGGGGGGCAGTCCGCCGGTACGGCAGCCCCAGGCGGGCACCAGGACCTGGGGTCCAGCATTGCCAGAGGGCTGCGGGACCAGGCGGCCCAGACGGCACGGCAGCTTCTGGAGACAGAAGACCCTCTGGAGGTGATCAACCGGGAGATTATCCCGGCCCTGGACCAGGTGGGCAAAGGCTTTGAGAAGGGCACCGTCTTTCTGCCCCAGCTGCTTATGAGTGCGGAAGCCGCCAAAGCTGCCTTTGAGATCATAAAGGAACGGATGGCCCGGTCCGGACAGACCAGGAAGAAGAAGGGGACCATTATCCTGGCCACGGTCCGGGGAGATATCCATGACATCGGAAAGAACATTGTCAAGGTCCTGCTGGAGAACTATTCCTATGAGGTTCTGGATCTGGGCAAGGATGTGGCGCCGGAGCGGATCGTGGAGAAGACCCTGGAGCACAGGGTAAAGCTGGTGGGGCTCAGCGCCCTGATGACCACCACCGTGCCGGGGATGGAGGAGACCATCCGCCTGCTGAGACAGCAGGCCCCCTGGGCAAAAGTGATGGTGGGAGGCGCGGTGCTTACGGAAGACTATGCCCGGACCATGGGGGCGGACCGGTACTGCCGGGATGCCATGGCATCGGTGGGGTATGCGGAGGAAATTTTTGGAATATAAGTAGGAAACAGCCGTCAAAAACCGGGATATCCAAGGAGTTCCGGGCTTTTGACGGCTGTTTCGTCTTGTCAGCTCACTCCGCAGCCAGCCTGCGGATCTGGCCCAAGGCGTTCCTTACCGGAGGCAGGGAGACCACGGCCAGGGTCAGGACTCCTTCCGCCAGAATGAAGGAGTAGTTGTAGACAATCGGGTAAAGCCTGGAGATACTCTGGGGGAAATTCTCCGGCATGTAATCCATCCAGTAGAGATACCCGCCCAGGGCGTGGAAGGCGCCCCGCACCGTGATTCCCAGGAGATATCCCTTCCGCAGCCCGTCTGTCTGGCGGGTGAAGGCCCCGGCCAGCCCCAGGCCGGCAAAGGCCAGGATATAGTCGCAACAGACCTGAAACGGACTTAAGACATAGGGCTCCTGGAGAAACTGGAGGATGCCGTAGGCAAGTCCCGTAAGCATCCCGGTGCCCAGGCCGTACCAGTAGCCTGTCAGGCAGATAAACAGCATGCTGAACAAGGTGACGGACCCGCCATAGGGCAGGGAAAACACTTTGATGCAGGATGTGACAAAGGACAGTGCCATGGCAGTGCCGCAGAAGACCAGCTGCCGGACAGAAAGCCGGTGCCTCCGGCTCCCGGACATGGTTCCGGCACCCAGCAGCAGAGCCGGGATTCCTGCGGCACACAGAACATAGCCGCAGACGGTAAGACCGCCGTCGGACGTCAGTATGGTAAAACTTGACATAAAAAACCTCCTTCGCATACGCATAGGAGGGGACACTACCATCAGGCAAATGCTTCCTTACGCCGGTATGAACCGGATCAAGTAGTGAGGGTCAGATCTTTATCTTTCTCAGCCCATAAGGCTCCCCTAGCGTGTATTATATCCAGTATACCCCCACAAAAAAAGAATTGTCAAGGAAAAAGAAAAATGTCCTTGTATTTGAAGTGGTTTTTGGTACAATAGAACTAGGCTGAATCTGTGATTCTCCCGGTAAAGGGAGAAACGCATGAAAATACAAAACATGATCAGGATACGGTGGATACTGGCTGCGCTGTTTATGCTGGCGGCAGGCTGTTTTTACAGCTGCACGTCCGGCGGGGAAGGGCAGCAGGTCCGGCTGGTCCAGGCCGGCAGCCAGATAACAGACGGCGGGACGGCTCCGGAGGGCACAAAGGTTCCGGGCAGCGGGACGGCTCCGGAAGGAGGAATGGCTCCGGACAGGGGGACAGCCCTGGAAGGCGGGGATGATACCGCCGGCGACGGGGAGTCCCGGGTCCCGGCAGACTGCTATGTCTATGTCTGCGGCGAGGTGGTGAATCCGGGGGTATACCGGCTGTCCCAGGGGCAGCGGATCTTCGAGGCTGTGGAGGCAGCCGGAGGCTTTACTGCCCGGGCAGCCAGAAACCGTCTGAATCTGGCGGAGAAGGTCTGGGACGGAATGCAGGTGGAAGTGCCGGACGCAGAGTCTGCCGCAGAGCCGGTTTCCCGGCAGGAGGAGTCCCGGCCCGGTAAGGTCAACATCAACACGGCCACCCGGGAGGAGCTTATGGGTCTTACGGGAATCGGAAAGGCCCGGGCAGAGGATATTATCACTTACCGCCAGGAGAAGGGATATTTCCAGACCATTGAGGATATTATGAAAGTACCGGGGATCAAGGATAAGGCATTTGAGAAAATTCAGGATGATATCACTGTCTGAAAGGTGACACAGCGGTTCTTAAGGGGCAGCAGGACCACAGACAGTCTGCATGGATAGAAGGAGAGAAAATGGCGCGAGTTCTGGTAGTAGATGACGAAAAATTAATTGTAAAGGGAATCCGTTTCAGTCTGGAACAGGACAACTTCGAGGTAGACTGTGCCTATGACGGGGAGGAAGCCATCCGGCTGGCAAAGCAGAATGAGTATGACGTGGTGCTTCTGGATGTGATGCTTCCCAGGTTTGACGGCTTTGAGGTGTGCCAGGCCATACGGGAGTTCTCCGAGATGCCGATTATCATGCTTACCGCCAAGGGTGGGGACATGGACAAGATTCTGGGCCTGGAGTACGGTGCCGATGATTATATTACCAAGCCCTTCAATATTCTGGAGGTGAAGGCACGGATCAAGGCCATTATCCGGCGGAATTCCCGCAAGGGCCGCAAGTCCGGACAGCCGGACAGCCGGATGGTGGTGGCCAGGGACTTAAAGCTGGACCGGGAGGGACGCAGGGTCTTCATCGGGGAAAAGGAGATTAACCTGACTGCCAAGGAATTCGACCTGCTGGAGCTTCTGGTGTGCAACCCCAACAAGGTCTACAGCCGGGAGGAGCTTCTGTCCTTTGTCTGGGGGAACAAGGCCTCCGAGTCCGGGGACGTGCGTACCGTGGATGTCCATGTGCGCCGGCTCAGGGAGAAGATCGAACCCAGTCCCAGCGATCCCAAGTATGTCTACACCAAATGGGGGGTAGGCTATTACTTCCGGGCCTGACAGGAGGAACCATGAAAAGCAAAGCAACCGTCAAAAAATGGAGGCGTCTGGACAATACGGCCAAGATCTTTCCGGTCATTGCCAATGAGTCCATGAGCCAGGTGTTCCGCATATCGGCTACCCTGAAAGAAGAGATCCGGCCGGAGCTTTTGCAGCAGGCCCTGGAGGAGATTCTCCCCCACATGGATCACTTCCGGGTCCGGCTGCGCAGGGGACTGTTCTGGTATTATTTTGAGGAGAACACCCGGACGCCGGTGGTGCAGAAGGAGAAGCGCTATCCCTGCCGTTATATTGATCCTTACAGCAACCGGCAGTTTCTTTTCCGGGTTACCTACTATGAGCGGCGGATCAATCTGGAGATTTTTCACGCCCTGACCGACGGCCTGGGGGCCGCCAATTTCCTGAAAAAGCTGACCTGCCGCTACCTGCATCTGGCAAAGGGAGACGCCGGGGAGCAGGTTCTGAAGGAGGAAGCACAGCCTTCCAGGAACTTTTTTGTGGAGGACAGTTATCTGAAGAATTACCGGGATATTCCCCACGGAAGCTACAGTTCCCGTCCGGCCTTCCGGCTGGAGGGAAACTACCTGCCCTTTGGGACGGCCCAGATTCTTCATATCTATACGGACCTGGGAGAGATCAAGCAGGTGTGCCACGGGTATGGGGTCAGCATTACCAAATATCTGGCAGCGGCCCTGATCTGGTCCATCTGGCAGGAATATCTGGAAGGGGAAGCCTGGGACCAGCCGGTGGTGCTGAACCTGCCCATTAATCTGCGGGCCTTTTTCGGCTCCGACACCATGGCCAATTTCTTTGCGGTGACCATGATCGGTTATCTGTTCCGGGAGCCGGGAATGGACTTTGCCCGTTTGCTTGGGATTGTGTCCAGACAGATGGACCGGAAGATTGACAAACAGCATCTGGAGGAGTGTATCTCCTACAATGTCTCCAACGAGAAGAAATGGTATCTGCGGGTGACGCCCCTGGTGATCAAAAGCGCTGTTCTGCGGGTGATCTTCTGGCTGAAGGACCGGGCTTATACCATGACCTTGTCCAACATCGGTCCGGTCCAGGTGGAGGAGCCGTACAGGGATCAGATCGAGCGGTTCCATGTGATCATCGGCGTGTCCCGCAGACAGCCGGTGAAGTGTACGGCCTGCGCCTACGGCAGGGAACTGGTGATCACCTTTGCCTCGGTCTTCTCGGACAACCATTTGCAGCACCGGTTTATGGAGAAGCTCCACGAGGACGGAATCAGTCTGAAGGTGGAGGGCAATGACCCGTCGGTAGCCAGGAAACGGGATATGTATCCCCGTATCCGCCGGGTGCTGGTCCGCCGGAAGGGCGGGGAGGCCAAGGCTTCCCGGATGGTAAAGCAGGTGGGAAAGACCGGCGGCACCATTGCCAGGGGAACCAGGGAATATCTGGCAGGAAGCCGGGACTGGAAAGAGGAACTGAAACGGAGGCTTCATGTGTGAGAAATAAGAAGGTAAGTCTGCGCGGCGCGCTGGTGCGCGACATGATGAAGGATATGATGGAGACGGCCATGGGACACCGGTTCCAGACCGGTGCGGTGCGGAAGAATCCCAGGGAGCCGGTGTGGATCTGTCCCGAAGGCTGTGAATATGAGATTGTGGACATGGACGAATTCCGGATGGAGTATCTGCATCCGGCCGGGATTGCCACAGGCCGGGTGATCCTACAGCTTCACGGAGGCGGATATATCGGCCCCATGAAAAATATCTACCGGGATTTTGCCAAGCTGTATTCCCGGTACAGTATGGGAGCGGATGTGCTGACCGTAGACTACCGGGTGGCCCCGGAGCACCCTTATCCCGCAGCCCTGGAGGATGCCCTGGAGGCATACCGGTGGCTGATTCAGGAAAGACGCTACAAGGCGAAGAATATTATTGTGGCCGGGGATTCTGCCGGAGGCGGTCTGGCATTTGCCCTGGTCATGTATCTCAGGGACCACAGGGCGCCTTTGCCGGGAGGGATCATTGCCATGTCTCCCTGGGCGGATCTGACATGCAGCGGGGAAAGCTATGAGACCAACTACACCCGGGACCCCCAGTTCGGCAATACCCGGGACAGTATGTTGTACAACTGTCCCTATGTGGGGGAGGCCGATCCCAGGGACCCTTATATTTCCCCGGTATTCGGCAAGTTTACCAGGATGCCGCCGGTGCTTCTCCAGGCAGGAAGTGAGGAGATGCTTCTCAGTGACACCCTGACCCTGGCCGGGAAGCTGCGCCGGGAGAAGGGAAAGCTGCGGGTGTCTGTGTACGACGGCATGTTCCATGTGTTCCAGATGGCCTACAGGCTGATTCCCGATGCCAGGGATGCCTGGGAAGAGGTGGAGACCTTTCTCCACCGGGTCTACAGACTCCAGAAGGAACCGGGAGGAAGAAAGGTCCGTATGGTCCGCAATCCCCGGACAGGAAGGAAACCATGAAAATCACCATCGCAGCAGTGGGGAAAGTCAAGGAACGGTTCTACACCGATGCCATTGCAGAGTACAGCAAGCGCCTGGGACGCTATTGCAGGCTGGAGATAATCCAGGTGGCAGACGAGAAGACGCCGGACAGGGCCGGGGAGGCGCTGACGCGGCAGATCAGGGACCGGGAGGGGGAGCGGATTCTGGCCCAGATCCGGGAGGGCGCCTATGTGGTCGCCCTGGCCATAGAAGGCCGGATGCTGGACTCGGTGGAGCTGGCATCCCGGATCGGGAGCCTGGGAACCGGGGGATGCAGCCAGATTGTGTTTGTCATAGGCGGTTCCCTGGGACTGTCGGAGGCAGTGCTTAGGCGGGCGGATCTGAAACTCAGCTTCTCCAGGATGACATTTCCCCACCAGCTGATGCGGGTGATCCTGCTGGAGCAGATCTACCGCAGCTTCCGGATCCTGGCCGGGGAGCCCTATCATAAGTGAAAAGGAAAGAGAGTGAGAGTATCTGTGAACAAGAGAAGCGTAACGGCAATCGTGACAATGGCAGTGGTTTTACTGACCACAGCCTGTGGTTCCGGGGAACAGCCGGACAGTAAAAGCAGCACCCCGACCCAGACCTTTGCCCAGGCCCATGACGGGTTTACGACAAAGCTGGTAAAGGAAGAACATGATGATTACCAGATACCGGCTCCGCCGGAGGGGCTTTTTGACCTGGTGTCCTACCCTTCCAAGGTGGGAGATCTGGCGGCCTATGTGTCTTCCGATCCCGGAGACGGGGAAAAGCATCCCATGATGATATGGGTAGTAGGCGGCTGGGGCAATGGCATTGACGACTTCCCCTGGTGTTATCCCCAGTGGGATAACGACCAGACCGGTTCCGCTTTCTGGCAGAACGGGATATTGACCATGTATCCTTCCTTCCGGGGCGGCTGCGGCAATCCGGGGTATTATGAAACCCTTTTTGGCGAGGTGGATGACATTGTGTCTGCCTGTGAATATGCGGCATCCCTTCCTTATGTAGATCCTGACCGCATCTATCTGGGAGGCCACAGCACCGGGGGAACCAGGGCGCTTCTGGCAGCAGAGTACACTGACCGGTTCCGGGCCGTCTTCTGCTTCGGTGCCGTAGATGAGGTGAAGTATCACAATAACAGCCAGTTTACCTTTGACCAGAAGAATGAAGAAGAATTCCGCATGCGTTCCCCGGTCCACTGGCTGGATAACATAAAGAACCCGGTCTTTCTCATTGAAGGCTCCGACGGAAATTCGGAAAATCTGAAAACCATGCTGAAGGCATCGGAGAATGAACGGATCAAGGGGTATATTGTGGACGGAGCGGATCATTTTTCCGTTCTGGCACCGGCCACAAACCTGGTGGCCCGGAAGATTCTGGCAGACACAGGAGCGGAGCCCTCCATCACAATCACCCAGGAAGAGCTGGAAGAAGCCATGGCCGGGGAACCTGAGATCCCCCTTCCGGCCATGACCAGCCACAGGATGGAGGAGATGGGACTGACCTTCTCCTGTCCTTACATATGGGAAGTTACCGATGAATCCAGTGAGGAGGGGCAGGCATTTGTGGCGGCCTCCCGCTATGATGAAGACAATATATGGGATATGGCTGCGTTGTATATTACGGCAGATCCGGTAGAAAGCACGGATTTTTCTCTTGAAGATTTTGGGGATTACCTGACAGAGCTGGGAAGCCAGGTGGAGGAAACCACAGTCAGCGGCCTTCCGGCCCTGGATGCTGCCGGTGTCCACCAGAGCAGCGACGGAGGCGTCTTCCAAAACCGTTATATTGTTATAGAAAAAGAAGGTACCTACATTGGATTTGATTTCTATATCCATGAAAGCTATGGGGATGATGCCGAAGAACTGTTCCAGGCCATTGTGGACAGCATCCGGTTTGACCAGTAAGGAACCGGCATAAACATCCGTTTTATACCCTCCAGCCCATGGGGCAGGCAGGGAATAGATATATTCAAGCAATAAGGAGGCAGGATCAGTTATGAAAGGATGGAAGAAGACATGGATGACAGGGGTTGGAGCGCTGGTGCTGGCGTCTGCCCTTACGGTGACGGCCTGGGCGGCAGAGCGTCTGGATACGGTCACGGACACCTACTGGGATGAGAATACGGTGACCCTGGCCCACTGGGATGAGGTGGACGAGGCCTACCAGTATGAGATCTATCTGTACCGGGATGAAAGCAAGGTGACGGAAAAGAAGACCACAAAGAACCATTTCAATTTTAAGAGCTTTATGACAAAGGAAGGGGATTATACCTTCCGCGTCCGGGCCCTGGCCAAAAAGGGCAGCCGGGATTACACCGGCAGCTACTGGTCTGATGATTCGGACAGCTGCTACATATCCGAGGATTATGCGGAGTTCTTAAAAAACGGCGGACAGATCGATACGGACAATTCCGGCCCCGGCGCCCCTAAAAAGGACGGATGGCTCCAGGATGAGACCGGCTGGTGGTACAAAAAGGCCGACGGAACCTACCCGGCGGACCAGTGGTTCCAGGACCCGGCTGACAGCCGCTGGTACTTCTTTGATGCCCAGGGCTATATGAAGACCGGCTGGATCGACTGGAACGGCAGCCGCTATTACTGCGATGCCCAGGGAAGTCCTTCCGGCGCCATGGTAACCGGCGAGTACACGGTGGACGGTGTGGTCTGCCGGTTTGATGAGTCGGGAGTGCTGGTCCAGTAGGCAGAACTTTAGGATCTGCAAAGTTTCTTCTGCTTTGAAAGGCAGAGAGGACTTTGCAGGTCCTTTTTTGTTTCATTTTTATATGCCGGTATAATATTTTCCGGGGCCCTTCATATAATGAAATTATGAGGGAGGTGGACATGGGCTGTGGGAAAGAGATTTTGCAGATTTTCTCAAAAAATATCCGTCTGATTCTGGGACAGGTATCCGTGGATTTCGGGCAGGTCCAGGAGATCCGTCTGCGGGTCCAGGCGCCGCTTCTTATGATCTGTGGGAACCAGGAATATTATATTACCTCCCAGGGGGGATTAAGCACACAGGACAGGGATGCTTACCGGGTGACTGCCCGGGAGCTTAAGGAAACCCTGGAGTACATGGGAAGGTACTCTTTGTATGCCTTTGAGGATGAGATGAGGCAGGGATTTCTTACAATACCCGGCGGGCACCGGATCGGGCTTGCCGGAAAGGTGGTCTGTGATGGAGGGGGAATCCGCACCATGAAATATATTTCCTCCGTCAATGTCCGCCTTGCCCACCAGGTCCGTGGCTGTGGGGACCCGGTGCTTCCCTGGCTCTATGACCAGGGAAGATTCTGTCATACCCTGATCCTTTCCCCGCCCCGGTGCGGCAAGACCACCCTTCTGCGGGACCTGGTCCGCCAGATCTCCGACGGAAGCCGGGACCGGCCGGGGATGACCGTGGGGGTAGTGGACGAGCGGTCGGAGATTGCTGCCTGCTACCAGGGGATTCCCCAGAATGACCTGGGAATCCGCACGGATGTGCTGGACTGCTGTCCCAAGGCCCAGGGGATCTGGATGCTGATCCGTACCATGTCTCCCCAGGTGATTGCCGCCGACGAGATCGGCAGCCGGGAGGAGATGGAGGCTCTGGAGTATGTGATGAACTGCGGATGCCGGATCATGGTTACCATTCACGGAACCTCGGTGGAGGATGTGCGCAGAAAGCCTGTCCTGGCCCGTCTGGTTTCCCAGCAGTGGTTTGAACGGTACGTGGTTCTGGGGCCGGCCGGCCGGGCGGGACGCCGGATAGCGGTTTATGACGGCAGGGAAGCAAAATTATATGAGACAGGAGGCGGGTAATGTGCCGGTCGGCGTGATGATGAAGATATCCGGCAGCATGCTTCTGATTGCAGGAACCTCCGGCTACGGATTCTGGAAGGCCGGGTGCTATAAAAGCAGGATTCGTCTGCTGGAGCAGCTGCGGCAGATGGTATTTCTGTTAAAGGGACAGGTTCTCTATGCCAATGCCACCCTGGAGGAGGCCTTTGCAGCCGTGGGGGGAAGGACAGAGGGAACCCTTGCCAGGCTGTTCCTTTATGTGGCAGAGGAGATCGGAAAGCAGCAGGGGGAAGCATTTTTCACCATCTGGAAGGAAGCGGTGGAGGAGATCCTGGCGGATTCGGAGCTGAAAGAGGAGGACAGGCGTCAACTGGCTGCCATGGGGGAGCATTTGGGATTTCTGGACCGGGACATGCAGGAGCGAAACCTGCTTTTATACCTGGAACAGCTGGATGTAAGTATCAATGAATTGCGGGCGCACAGACAGGAGCGGTGCCGGCTGTATACCAGCCTGGGAGTCATGGCCGGTATGTTCCTGACCATACTGCTGTGCTGAGGGAGGGCATATGGGGGTCAATCTGATATTCAAAATAGCGGCAGTGGGAATCCTGGTGTCTGTGATCTGCCAGGTCTTAAAGCACAGCGGCAGGGAAGAGCAGGCATTTCTCACCAGCCTGGCAGGCCTGATTCTGGTACTGTTCTGGATGGTGCCTTACATATATGAACTGTTTGAGACTATTAAGAATCTGTTTGCACTGTAGTGCTGCGAGGTGGTTTTATGAATATCATAGCAATCGGGGTAGCCGGGATTACGGCAGTGCTGCTGGCCATTGAGCTAAAGGGAATTCGGGCCGAGTACGGCACCTGCCTGGCCATTGCAGCCGGGTGTTTCATCAGCTTCTACGCAGTGGGCAAAATGAAAAGCATTTTCGATGCCATGGCGCGGATCCAGGACATGATCCAGATCAACGGGGTCTATCTGTCCACCCTTCTGAAAATGGCGGGAATCACCTATGTGGCAGAGTTTTCTTCAGGAATCTGCCGGGATGCCGGGTATGGGGCCATCGGCAACCAGATCGAGGTCTTCGGACGCCTGACCATCCTTGCGGTCAGCATGCCCATTGTCCTGGCACTGATGGAGGTGCTCCAGGGGTTTGCGGCATGAGGGGGCCGGAAGGGCCGGGGGGCCGGAAGCCCTGGCCGTGGGCTGCGGCAGGAGCTGGTCCGGTGTCTGCGGCCAGGCCTGGTGTGGTGTCTGTGTCCTGGCTTGCGGCGGTGGTTCTGGCCGTGGTGCTTCTGGGATGGCCGGCGGCAGTCACTGCTTTGGCGGCGGAGCCGGATACCTTTATGGCAGGGGAGCACTGGGCGGATATTGACCAGTTTCTTCTGGGACAGCAGACAGCCGGGGAGCCGGTGACCTTCACGGACCTGGTAAGTGCCCTGGCAGAGGGACGGGGCAAGGAGGCAGGACAAGTCCTTTTGGCCCTTCTGGAAGCCACCCTGATCCGGGAGATCCGCAGCGGGGGACGCATGGCTGGGCAGCTTCTGGCCCTGGGAATCATGGGGGCCGTGTTCACCAGCTTCTCCGGGGTCTTCCAGTCCAGCCAGGTATCGGAGACGGGATTTTTCCTGACCTATCTGCTGGTGGCGGCGGTTCTGGCTGCTGCGGTGCTGGACGGGGTGATGATTACAAAACAGGTGCTGGAACGGCAGGTGGAGTTTATGCGTGTGCTGCTGCCTTCCTACCTGATCGCCGTGACCTGGGCCGGAGGGAGCCTGACCGGTGCGGCCTGGATGGAGCTGCTTCTGTTTCTTCTGGCTGCGGTTCCCTGGCTGTATCTGAACCTGCTGCTGCCTCTGGTGCGGGTTTACACCCTGCTGGTAATGGTGGGAAACATGGGCAGTGAGGATAAAATGTCCCGGATGCGGGAGTTTGTCCAGGGGGTCATCCGGTGGGGCAGCCGCACCCTGATCGGGGTGGTGGCCGGATTCCAGATCGTCCAGGGAATGGTGCTTCCCTATGCAGACGCGGTGAAAAACTCGGGATTCCAGAAGATTCTGGAGATGATTCCCGGAGTGGGCCAGGGCATGGGTGCGGCGGCAAAGGTGATTCTGGGTTCCGGGGTACTGATCAAGAATGCCATGGGTGCGGCAGCAGTAGTGGTCCTTCTGCTGCTGAGTCTGGTTCCCGTATTGAAGCTGGCAGTTTTATGTGTCCTTTACAGGGCAGCCGCTTCCATTCTCCAGCCGGTGGGGGATAAGC
The DNA here is from genome assembly GCA_910577765.1 of uncultured Lachnospiraceae bacterium. Classification (GTDB taxonomy): domain Bacteria; phylum Bacillota; class Clostridia; order Lachnospirales; family Lachnospiraceae; genus Brotaphodocola. The sequence goes on along the minus strand of CAJTOV010000023.1, from coordinate 14,590 downwards.
GCCTGGTGGCCTGCATTGCCGGGGTGGCAGAGGGGGAGCGGATGCTGCTGGGACTGACAGTGGCGGGAATGATGGTCTTTGTGCTGGCCATTGCCCTGATCTGTGCAGGGACCAATGTGTCTTATCTGGGGTAAGGCAGGGGCAGAAGGGAGGTGACAGAGGGGTGGAATCTCTGTATGCATGGATTCGCAGTCTGGCCGGATATTTTGTATTTCTGGCAGTGCTGGAACAGCTGATGTCCGGCAAAAAGTCCGGCAGGTATGTCCATTTCTTTGCCGGGATTATCCTGATCCTTCTGGTGTTAAAGCCACTGACCGGAGGCTTCCATCTGGATGAGGCCCTGGTGCGGGAGTATGAAGCCCTGCTGTTTCAGTACCAGGCAGAGGATCTGCGCCGGGAACTGACCGGTGCGGAGCATCAGCGGCTGAACCAGATGGTGGACCAGTATGAGCTGGCTGTGGCAAAAACCGTGGAGGACCTGGCCAGGGCGGAAGGCTGCCAGGTCCGGGAATGCCATGTGACAATCGGGCGGGACAGCGCCGGGGAACAGTTCGGGGAGGTAACCGGAATCCGGCTGGAACTGGCAGGCGCCGGCCCCGGCGGGGAGGCACTCCGGCAGCGGCTGGGACGGAAGCTGGCTGCCTATTATAATCTGGAGGAACAGTATGTGGAAATTCAAATCGTGGAAAGGGAAGGATAAATGGCTGTTTCTGGCAGCTTTGGGGGCGATCCTCTGTATTCTGGCATTTCCGGTGGAACAGCTGGCAGGCCGGGGAGGCGGCGCCGGGGCAGCAGAGGAGGAAGGAGGCTGGGCCGGGGGCGGTGGGGCAGAACGGCCGGGCAGCTTTGGCGGAGGCAGTATGCCCTGGGGGCAGTCCGGCAGTTTAGCGGAAGGAAGCATGCCGGCGGGCCGGTCCGGCAGCTCCGGCGGAGACAGTGGATCAGGCGGCCAGTCCGGCATTCCGGACGGGCTGGCGGTGTCGGCCGGGGCAGGGCTTTCCTATGAAGAAGCGCTGGAGCGGCGGATTCAGGAGCTTTTGCGCCATGTGGACGGTGTAGGGCAGGTGGACGTGATGGTGGTACTGAAGGCATCTGCAGAGAAAGTGATCCACAGGGACGAAAGTATCACCAGCTCCCTGACGGAGGAGGAAGACGGAAACGGAATCCGGCGCAAAAGCGAGAGCCGGGAGGAAAGCCGGGATACAGTCTTAAGCTCCGGAAGCGGACAGAATGTGCCGGTGGTCCAGAAGGAGCTGTACCCGGAAATCTCGGGAATTATCATCAGTGCTTCCGGAGGAGGAAGTCCTTCGGTGCAGGCGGAAATTTCTGCTGCCATGGAAGCATTATTTGGCCTTCCCCCTCATAAGATAAAAGTATTAAAGCGGGTGGAATAAAGGAGTGTTCTGTATGAAATTAAGAAGAATGAAACCGGAGCGGAAGGACGGAAACGGCAACATGAAGAAACTGTTCCGCAGAAACCAGATCATCATCACGACCCTGGCGATTATGATCGCGGCAGCAGGCTACTTAAATTATGCAGGGAAAAAGGAACTGGAAGCAAGCACCGGCCAGGGTATCCAGGAGGCCGGAATGCTGGAAATCTCCGACGAAGATGTGCTGATGGAGAACCAGGCGTCAAACTACTATTATCCGGGGGAGATCCAGGAGGCAGAGTCCCTGGCGGAAAACTTTGATACGGCCCAGACAGAGGGCGGGCAGCAGTACGCGGAGATTGACAGCTGGGACGGAGGCGAGGAAGCCGGCATGGACAGTCCCGGGGAGGCAGTGCTGACCAGCGGCCTGACCGTGGCAGACTACATAGCCAATGTGCAGCTGAACCGGGAGCAGATCCGGGCCAAAAACAAGGAGACCCTGAACAGCATTATCAACAATACCAATATTGAGGAGGCAGCCAAGCAGGAGGCCATCCAGAATATGATTGCCATGACTGCCATTGCCGAGAAGGAAAACGCTGCCGAGACCCTGCTCCAGGCCAAGGGCTTCGCGGACCCGGTGGTCAGTATGACCGACGGAAAGGTGGACGTGGTTATCAACGCTGCCAGCATTACGGACCAGCAGCGGGCGCAGATTGAGGACATTGTGAAGCGCAAGACCGAGGTGGCGGCAGACGGGATTGTGATTACGCTTCTGAATCTGGGGGAATAGCAACAGATTTTCTAATTCACGCCTATGCAAAACCGGCTCTGTTTGTTATAATGAAAAAGAGCAGTGCAAAATCAGTTTTCATTTAGGAGGTATGACGGTGGCAGAGCTGGAAGAGAGAAATACCCATAAGGTTTATGAGAAAGATAAAATAGGGGAAGTACAGATTGCGGATGAGGTGGTTGCCATTATTGCCGGTCTGGCGGCAACGGAGGTGGAAGGTGTGGATTCCATGGCCGGCAATATCACCAATGAGCTGGTGGGAAAGCTTGGCATGAAGAATCTGTCCAAGGGGGTCAAGATCGACGTGACCGAGGAGCATGTGTCCGTGGATTTGTCCCTGAACATCAAGTATGGCTACAATATCCCGGATGTCAGTGAGAAGGTCCAGGATAAGGTGAAGAATGCCATCCAGAATATGACCGGTCTCACTGTGCTGGATGTGAACATCCGGATTGCCGGTGTGAATTTTACAGAGGGAAAGAATTAGCGATACAGCCCCCGGCATCCGCCGGGGGCTGTGGTACTTCTGGTGCTTTAGTTGAACACAATGATTCCGGCCACAGCGATCAGTGCGCCGAAGAGTTTTTTCCATTCAAAGGGGGCTTTTTCTACCCCGAAGAATCCAAACAGTTCAATTCCGTAAGCTACCACAATCTGGGTGACCACGATCAGAAGCGTGGCCTTGGCCGGCCCCAGTCCGTCCATGCTTTTGATGACCGTGTAAGTGATAAAGGCACCGATGACGCCTCCTGCCAGCATGTAAAGGGGACGTACCTGCAGAATGGCTCCTGCCGGGCTTCTGTCGCCCCAGAACCACAGAACCACACAGGTAAGAAACGCAGTGAGCTGGACCCATCCTGCCGACACCCAGATGCCGGTCTGTTTGGTCACCTCTGTGTTCAGAACTCCCTGGATACTCATAAGCGCACCGGAAACCAGCGCAATCAAAAATCCCCACATAAAATCCGCCTCCATTCAGTTATATGATTAGGATTTCCAGGAGAGGGGAAAATATACCATGAAAGTCCCGTAAGGCAGTCCCCCAAACTTACCTGCCTGAAATGCTTGTGGAACCTGGAAAAATGTGCTATGATAACAACCAGGTATCCAGAGATTAGTGTCAGGAGGAACAGACCGATGACCAGAAGAGAGATGCGGGAACATTGCTTCAAGATGTTTTTTGGGGTGGTTTTTTACCCGCCGGAAGAGGCGGCAGTGCAGGCAGAGCAGTATTTTGCCTCCCCCCAGGAGGATGATATGGCTGCGGACGGAACGGTGGAGATCATCCACCAGGTGGATATGGGGGAGACAGACCGGGATTTCCTGATTTCCCGGGTAGAAGGGATGGCTGCGAAGATTCCGGAGCTGGACGGAAAGCTGGATGCGGTGGCCCAGGGCTGGAAGACCAGACGTATGGGCCGGGTGGAACTGACCATTCTGCGCCAGGCTCTGTATGAGATGGCCTATGACAGTGAGGTTCCGGACAAGGTAGCGATCAATGAAGCCGTGGAGCTGGCCAAGCGGTTCGGCGGCAGGGATTCGGCGGCATTTGTCAACGGCGTGCTGGCGAAGATGGTGAAGACGGAGTAATATGGCAAGTGTTTATTCAGTATCCCAGGTAAATTCCTATATTAAAAATATGTTTGCCCAGGACTTTGCCTTAAGCCGGATTTCGGTCCGGGGCGAGGTGTCCAACTGCAAATACCACACCTCCGGTCATATTTATTTTACTTTAAAGGACGGAAAAGGGACCCTGGCGGCCGTGATGTTTGCCAGTCAGAGGCGGGGCCTTTCCTTTCAGATGGCAGAGGGGCAGCAGGTGGTGGTAACCGGGGCCGTGGATGTGTATGAGCGGGACGGCAAGTACCAGCTTTATGCCAGAAAGATCGAGAAGGAGGGAACCGGGGACCTGTTTGAACGGTTCCAGAAGCTGCGGGACGAGCTGGAGGAGATGGGGATGTTCTCCCCGGAGTACAAGCAGCCCATTCCCAGGTACGGCACCCGGGTGGGGGTGGTGACCGCGTCCACCGGGGCAGCCATCCGGGACATTATGAATATTGCTGCCCGCAGGAATCCCTATGTACAGCTTGTGCTGTGTCCCGCCCTGGTCCAGGGAGAGGGGGCAGCCGCCAGCATTGTCTCCGGCATCCGCAGACTGGACGCCATGGGGCTGGATGTGATCATTGTAGGCCGGGGAGGCGGGTCCATTGAGGATCTGTGGGCCTTCAATGAGGAGCCGGTGGCCAGGGCCATCTTTGAGTGCCGGACCCCGGTGATCTCCGCAGTGGGTCACGAGACGGATGTGACCATTGCCGATTATGTGGCTGATCTGCGGGCGCCTACCCCGTCGGCAGCAGCGGAGCTGGCGGTCTTTGACTATGGGCAGTTTGCCGGACAGCTGGAGGTGTACCAGGCAGCCCTGACCCGGACCCTGGGACGGAAGCTGGAGTGGTGCCGTTTTCAGACGGACCAGTACCGGCTGCGGCTAAAGCTCCATGACCCGGTCCGCCGGATCAATGAACGGCGCCAGCAGCTGGTAGACTGTGAGGACCGGATGGGGCAGCTAATGGAGCGGAAGCTTATGATGGCAAAGCACCGGCTGGCCCTGGCCAGCGGACGGCTCCACGGGCTGTCTCCCTTAGAGAAGATCAGCGGCGGCTTCGGATTCGTCACCGGAGAGTCCGGGAAGCGGATCAGGCAGATCCGGGATGTGAAGCAGGAGGAAGTGATTACCGTGCGGATCTCAGACGGAAGCCTGCGGGCAAAGGTCACGGAGATCCGGGCGGCGGAGGACGGCAGCAGGCAGGGGTAAGTTCCTGCTGCGGGGAATATAGAAGGAGCAGATGATGGAAGAAAAGACCTCAGGAAGGACAATCGAAGAGACGTTTCAGGAGCTGGACCGGATCATGGAGAAGCTGGACGCGCCGGAGACCAGCCTGGAGGAATCCTTTGGATTTTATGAGACCGGGATGAAGCTGGTGCGGGAATGCGGGGAGAAGATCGACAGGGTGGAGAAGCAGATTATGATACTCCAGGAAGGGACGGAAGAAGATGGATGTGCGTAAGGAGCTGAAAGAGCGGACTGCCCAGGCAGAGGCAGTGGTGGAACGGTATCTGCCTGAGGAATCCGGCCACCAGAAGACCATATTTCAGGCCATGAACTACAGTGTCCGGGCCGGGGGCAAGCGCCTGCGCCCCCTGCTGATGCAGGAGACCTACCGGCTTTTCGGAGGCCAGGGAAAGGAAATCGAGCCCTTTATGGCAGCCATTGAGATGATCCACACTTCCTCCCTGATCCACGATGACCTGCCCTGCATGGACAACGATGAACTGCGCAGGGGCAAGCCTACCACCTGGGTCAAATTCGGCTATGACATGGCCGTGCTGGCCGGGGATGCCCTGATGATCTATGCCTTCGAAACCGCGGCCAAAGCCTGCGGGATGGTATCCGGGGAGGCGGCGGGACGGGTGGCAGCGGCCATGGGGCTGCTGGCCCGTAAGACCGGCATCTACGGGATGATCGGCGGCCAGGTGGTGGACGTGGAGCTGACCGGCCATCCGGTGAACCGGCAGCAGCTGGACTTTATCTACCGGTTAAAGACCGGGGCTCTTCTGGAGGCATCCATGATGACCGGGGCCCTTTTGGCAGGTGCAGACCAGGCCCGGATGAAGCTGGTGGAACAGATGGCGGCAGCCGTCGGCATGGCCTTCCAGATCCAGGACGATATTCTGGATGTGACCGGCACCCAGGAGCAGCTTGGCAAGCCGGTACTCAGTGACGAGAAGAACCACAAGACTACCTATGTGACCCTGGAGGGCCTAAAGAAGGCCCGGCAGGATGTGGAGGAGCTGTCGGCAAAGGCAGTGGACCTTCTCCATCAGCTTCCGGGGGAGAACCCGTTCCTGGAGGAACTGGTGCGGATGCTGGTTACCAGAGAAAACTAAAATATGGCAATCATCGGGAAGGGGCATCTTCCTGCCCTCCGCAAGCATCCTGGTGCAACGATGTACCAGGGCCCAATGGGAACGTGTCCGGTGCTTCCGGAGGACAGAAAGCCGGGGACGTGGAAGCTTTGGGATTGCCGGAAACAGAGGAACAGCGCAATGTTATTAGAGAAAATACAGGGTTCAGAGGATGTGCGGGGACTGAATTATGATGAGCTGGACCAGCTGGCCGAGGAGATCCGCCGGTTTCTGATCCAGAAGATCAGTGTGACCGGGGGACATCTGGCATCCAACCTGGGGGTGGTGGAGCTGACCATTGCCCTCTATCTGGCTTTCCGGCTGCCGGAGGACAAGGTGATCTGGGATGTGGGGCACCAGTCCTACACCCACAAGATCTTAAGCGGCCGCCGGGAGATGTTTGACGAGCTGCGCCAGTACGGAGGCATCAGCGGCTTCCCCAAGCGCAAGGAAAGCCCTTATGACAGTTTTGACACAGGTCACAGCTCCACCTCCATTTCCGCAGGCCTGGGCATGGCCCAGGGGCGGGACCTTAAGGGGGAGGACTATTCCGTGGTGTCGGTAATCGGGGACGGCGCCCTGACCGGCGGCATGGCCTATGAGGCCCTTAACAACGCGGCCCGTCTGAAGAATAATTTTATCATTGTACTGAATGACAACAACATGTCCATTTCCGAAAATGTCGGAGGCATGTCCCGGTATCTTAACGGAATCCGTTCCGGCCAGGGCTACAATGAACTGAAAAAGCAGGTATCCGGCACCTTGTCCCGGATTCCGGTGATCGGAACCGGGCTGGTGGACAAGATCAGCCGTACCAAGAACAGCATCAAGCAGCTGATTATCCCCGGCATGCTCTTTGAGAATATGGGCATCACCTACCTGGGACCGGTAGACGGACACGACATCCGTGCCCTGGCCAAGGTATTCCGGGAGGCCAGGAAGCTGGACCATGCGGTCCTGGTCCATGTGCTGACCCAGAAGGGCCGGGGCTACAGCCCGGCGGAAAAGCACCCGTCCCGGTTCCATGGGGTGGAGCCTTTTGACATTGCCACCGGAAAGCCCCTGAAGGAGAAGGTGTATCCCTCGTACACGGATGTATTTTCCAGGGAGCTGTGCCGGATTGCCCAGGAGGACCCCAGTGTGGTGGCCATTACGGCGGCCATGCCTGACGGCACCGGACTGAAGGCATTTTCAAAGCGGTTTCCTGACCGGTTCTTTGATGTGGGTATTGCGGAGCAGCACGGGGTGACTTCAGCGGCCGGCATGGCGGCTGCGGGACTGAAACCGGTGGTTGCGGTATATTCCTCCTTTCTCCAGAGAGGCTTTGACCAGATTCTCCATGACGTGTGCATCCAGGGACTGCCGGTGGTGTTCGCCATTGACCGGGCAGGTCTGGTGGGAAGCGACGGGGAGACCCACCAGGGGATCTTTGATCTGTCCTATCTGTCTGCCATTCCCGGCATGACGGTGCTGGCACCCAAGAATCTGTGGGAGCTGCGGGCAGAACTGGAATTCGCGGTCCGCTACGGCCAGGGGCCGGTGGCAGTCCGTTATCCCAGGGGCCAGGCCTACCGGGGACTGAAAGAGTTCCAGGCACCGGTGGAGTATGGAAAGGGGGAGCTGCTGTATGAAGGGCAGGACGTGGCCCTTCTGGCTGTAGGCAGCATGGTCAGTACGGCCCAGCACGTGCGGGAGAAGCTTCTGGAAGAAGGAATCTGCTGTACCCTGGCCAATGGCCGGTTTATCAAGCCGGTGGACTTTGGGCTGGTGGAGAAGCTGGCAGCCGGACACAGGCTGGTGGTGACCCTGGAGGAGAATGTGCTGCGGGGCGGCTATGGCCAGGAGGTGACGGCTTACATCCATGAGCATTATCCTGGGACCCGTGTGTTAAATATCGCCCTACCGGACGCCTATGTGGAGCACGGCAATGTGTCTTTGCTGCGGGAGAGTCTGGGAATCGACAGCGATTCGGTGATCCGCAGGATCAGGAAGGTCCTGGAAACAGGGGCAGACAGGGCGGCAGTAAGGGAACGGGAAGGATGAGGGAAGGATGAAAGAACGACTGGATATACTTCTGGTGAACCGGGGCCATGCGGCTTCCCGGGAAAAGGCCAAGGCCGTGATCATGTCCGGAATCGTGTACGTGGACGGCCAGAAGGAGGACAAGGCCGGGGCCATGTTCCCGGATACGGCTGATATTCAGGTGCGGGGGACCGCATTGAAATATGTGAGCCGGGGCGGTCTGAAGCTGGAGAAGGCGGTGGATGTGTTCGGGGTGGAGCTGGAGGGTAAGGTCTGTATGGATGTGGGAGCTTCCACAGGAGGATTTACCGACTGTATGCTCCAGAACGGTGCGGTTCGGGTCTATGCGGTAGACGTGGGCCACGGCCAGCTGGACTGGAAGCTGCGCAAGGATGAGCGGGTGATCTGTATGGAGAAGACCAACATCCGCTATGTGACCCGGCAGCAGGTTCCGGAGCCGGTGTCCTTTGTGTCCATTGACGTGTCCTTTATCTCCTTGTCCAAGGTTCTGGGGCCGGTAAAGGGGCTTCTGAAGGAGGATGCCCGTCTGGTGTGCCTGATCAAGCCCCAGTTTGAGGCGGGACGGGAAAAGGTGGGCAAGAAAGGGGTGGTCCGGGACCGGGGCACCCATCTGGAAGTGATCCGGGCCGTCACCGGCTTTGCGGCGGAGGCAGGGTTCCGGGTTCTGAATCTGGATTATTCTCCCATCCGGGGGCCGGAGGGCAATATAGAATATCTGCTGTATCTGGAGAACCGGCCGGAGGGGGAACCGGGGATTCCCGGCTGTCCGGAACCGGAAAAGGTGGTGGAGGAAGCCCACAGGACCCTGGAGCGTTCCTGAACAAGTAGGAGACAGTGATGAAACATTTTTATCTGATTGCCAATCCCACCAAGCAGGGGGCGGAGGGCCTGGCCCGGCAGATCGGGGATTATCTGCGGGCAAAGGGAGCCACCTGCCAGGGAAGCCCCCAGCAAAGGGAGCCGGGAGGCAGGGGGCACGGCTACACGGACCCGTCCGATATTCCGGACAGCACCCAGTGCGTGATCACCCTGGGCGGGGACGGAACCCTGATCCAGGCGGCCAGGGACCTGGTGGAGCGGAGGATTCCCATGATCGGAATCAACATGGGAACCATGGGGTATCTGACCCAGATCGCCCGGGGGGAGGACATTCTGTCCATGCTGGATGCCATGCTGGAGGACCGTTTCCGTCTGGAGCGGCGGATGATGGTGGAAGGAACCGTCCGGGGAGTTGATGGGGAGAAGAAGGGCATTGCCCTTAACGAGATCGTGCTGACCAGGCGGGATGTGCTGCATCCCCTGCGGTTTGACCTGTATGTCAACGGAATATTCCTAAACCAGTATGCGGCCGACGGGATGATCCTGGCCACCCCCACCGGCTCCACGGCTTACAACCTTTCGGCCGGGGGGCCGATTGTCACCCCGGCAGCCAGACTCATGGCCCTGACCCCCATCTGCTCCCATTCCCTGTATGCCAGGAGCATTATTCTGTCCAACCAGGACGTGGTGACCATAAAGCCCAGCCAGGCCGGGGGAGAGGGACAGATGGCAGTCTTTGACGGGGACCTGGCCTTAAATCTTGGGACCGGGGAAAGTCTGGAGATCCGGGAATCCCAAAGCTATACGACACTCATCCAGCTGAGAGATGTCTCATTCCTGGAGAATCTGAGGTCAAAGATGAATCCCATCTAAAGGAGAACCAATTATGAAACTGGAACGTCACAGCAAGATCGTCGAACTGATTGGCAAATACGAAATTGAGACCCAGGAGGAACTGGCAGACCGTCTCAAAAAGGCCGGTTTCCGGGTCACCCAGGCCACCGTATCCAGGGATATCCGGGAGCTGAAGCTGACCAAGATCCAGGGGGAAAACGGAAAGCAGCGTTACATAGTCATGCAGAACCAGGAGACGTTCAGTGACAAATATATCCGGATTCTCAAAGACGGGTATGCGTCCATGGATATGGCACAGAATATCCTGGTGATCAAGACCGTGTCCGGCATGGCCATGGCAGTGGCAGCGGCTCTGGACGCCATCCATTTTCATGAGATCGTAGGCTGTATTGCCGGGGACGACACCATTTTGTGCGCGGTACGGAGTGTGGATGACACCATTCTGGTTATGGACAAGATCCGCAAGATCGTGGCGGAAGGGTAAGGAGGAACTTTATGCTGCTGGAATTACATGTGAAGAATCTGGCTCTCATCGAGCAGGCGGATGTGGAGCTTGGGGACGGGCTTAATATTCTGACCGGCGAGACCGGAGCCGGCAAGTCGATTATCATCGGTTCCGTGAATCTGGCACTGGGGCAGAAGGCGCCCAGGGATATTATCCGCAGCGGAGCCGAGTATGCCTGGGTGGAGCTGGTCTTTGGGGTGGATGAGGAAAAGCGGGAAAAGCTTAAGGCGCTGGATGTGACGGTGGAGGAGGACGGGATACTGGTGATCACCAGAAAGATCATGCCGGCCCGCAGTGTCAGCAAGATCAATGACGAGACCGTGACCGTCACAAAGCTGCGGCAGGTTACCAGTCTCCTGATCGATATCCACGGGCAGCATGAGCACCAGTCCCTGCTTCATGCCTCCAGACATCTGGAGATTCTGGATCTTTACGCCAGGTCCCGGACCGAACCGGTGAAGGAGAAGGTGGGAAAGCTGTACAGGGAATACAGGTCCCTGGAAAAGGCCCTGGAGGAGGCCGGAACCGATGAGGAAGGCCGCCGCCGGGAGGTGGATTTTTTGCAGTTTGAGGTGGCGGAGATCGAGGAGGCCCAGGTGCAGCCAGGGGAGGAGGAAGCCCTTACGGAGGAATACCGGAAATATGTGAACGGGCAGAAGATTCTGGAGAGTCTGTCCCTGGCCTACCAGGCAGTGGAGACCGACGGAATCAGCAGGGCCCTCCAGCGGATCGGCGAGGTGGCAGGACTGGACGCGGAGATCGGCAGAATCCAGGACCAGCTTTATGACGCAGAGTCCATTCTGGACGATGTGCACCATGCCATCAGCGGTTATCTGGAAAACGTGACCTTTGATGAGGAACATTTGCGGCAGACCGAAGAGCGTCTGGACCGGATTCACACCATCCAGTCAAAGTACGGCAGCACCGTGGAAAAGATCCAGAAGGTTCTGGAGGAGAAACGTGCCAGGCTGGAACAGCTGGAGCATTTTGACGAATACCGGAACAAGCTGGAGGAAGACTATAAGAAGGTCAGCGGGCAGCTGGAGCGGCAGTGCAGGCAGCTTTCCAAAATCCGGAAGGAGGCGGCCCTGGCCCTGGCCCAGCGGATACGGGAAGGCCTTTTGGACCTGAATTTCCTGGATGTGGAATTTACCATGGAGTTTGGCCGGCTGGACCATTACACGGCGTCCGGATATGATGAGGCGGAGTTTGCCATTTCCACCAATCCGGGGGAGCCGGTACGTCCTTTGGGCCAGGTGGCTTCCGGAGGAGAGCTGTCCAGAATCATGCTGGCCATCAAGACGGTTCTGGCAGACAGCGACGAGATTCCTTCCCTGATTTTCGACGAGATCGACACAGGGATCAGCGGCCGCACGGCCCAGAAGGTATCGGAGAAGCTGTCCATTATTTCCAGAAACCATCAGGTGATCTGCATCACCCATCTGCCCCAGATCGCTGCCATGGCAGACTGCCACTACGAGATCGCCAAGTCCGTGGACAAGGGCAAAACCGTCACCCGCATCCATGCCCTGGATGAAGAGCAGATGGTGGAGGAGCTGGCCAGACTGCTGGGCGGAGCCCGGATCACCGACGCGGTGCGGGAGAATGCCCGGGAGATGAAGAAGCTGGCCGCAAGGAAATCCGTCTGACCTGCTGCTATAATATTACAAAAGTTTACAGAGTGAATTTTTCATATTGCCACATACTAAAAGGGAGCTGAAATCAGGCTCCTTTTTCTTGTTGTCCAGGATACCAGAAATGCCATGGCGGCGCGTTTCATGGTTCTGAAATATGGTGAAGGGCCGGCGGACCGCCGGAGGATGCCGGTATGGCCTGGCTGTGACAGTCCAGGCAGGTACCGGGACGGTCTGGTTCTGACAGGCTGGTCTTTTGCGGCTGTATATTTTATCAATGAGGAGGTATGTGCGATGCGGGAGCGAGGTACGAAGCGGCGGGGATTCCGGCGTTTTCTGATGTGGTCGTTGTGGACCATGCTGGTGGCGGCAGCAGGGTCCGGGTGGTATGTGGTGGAGCGGCAGATTCCTGGCCGGCTCAATGTGGTGGTCCGGGAACAAGAGGAATTCCGTTTTGCCCTCCCTTTTGACGTAACCCTGCTTAGTGAAAGTGAGGAGGTGGTCTTAAGTAACCAGTCCAACATTCCTTCCGGGGAAATCCGGCTCCGGATGGATGAGCCGTTTTCCCTGTATGCGGAAAATGAGGGAAGCTACCGCCTCAATCTGAAGCTGTTTGGCAGGATCAAGTTAAAGGAGATCCAGGTCAATGTGGAGCAGTGCCGGTATGCCATTCCCTGCGGAACGCCGGTTGGCATTTATCTGAAATCCAGGGGAGTCATGGTCATTGGCACCGGGCGGATCGTCCAGGAGAACGGCCAGGAGGCGGAGCCTGCCTTTGGCATGCTGGAATCCGGCGACTATATTGAGGCCATCAACGGGGAGCCTTTGTGGGACAAGGAGGCTCTGGTTACTTATCTGAATCACAATGGGGCAAATGAAGCGGTTCTGACGGTCCGCCGGGGCGGGGAAGTGCGCCAGGTGCGGATGAGTCCGGTGCGGACTCTGGACGGAAGCTACAAGCTGGGTGCCTGGGTCCGGGACGATACCCAGGGCATCGGCACCCTGACGTATCTGGATGCCAACGGGAATTTCGGCGCCCTGGGTCACGGCATCAGTGACAGTGACACCGGGGATGTGGTGGAGATTGAGCAGGGGGCATTGTATGAGACGGAGATTCTGGGCATTGACAAGGGAAGCTCCGGCAGTCCGGGAGTCATGGCCGGGGTCATCTACTACGGACCGGGAACCCGGGTAGGAACCGTGGAGTCCAATACGGAGCAGGGAATCTTCGGAAAGGCCGATGACAAGCTGCGCAAGAGTATTTCCGGGGACCCGCTGGAAATCGGTTACCGGCAGGATGTAAAAAAGGGCCGGGCCTGGCTGCGCAGCACCGTATCCGGCCAGGTGCGGGACTATGAGATCGAGATCCAGCGGGTAGACTATAATCCTATGCAGAAAAGCAAGAGCCTGGTGATCCGGGTGGTGGACCCGGAGCTTCTGGGGCTGACTGGGGGGATCGTGCAGGGGATGAGCGGCAGTCCGGTCATCCAGGACGGCAAGCTGGTAGGGGCAGTGACCCATGTGTTTGTCAATGATCCTACCCGGGGATACGGGATCTTCATGGAGACCATGCTGGAGGAAGCCGGGCAGTAAAAAAATTGAAAAATTTTTATAGTTTCCGTTACATTTCCGATTTCTGCGCGTTAAATATAATGTCGAAACTTGCGGTTGAATCTCATTGCCAACAGACAAATGAAGAGACTATAATACAATTTACAACACGAAAAAAAGGAGGAATTGGAAAATGGCGGAATTAAATGTTGCGATCGCAGAAGATAATCCACAAATGATGAATTTGTTGAATGATATGCTGGAAAAAGAAGACGGGTTTCGCGTGGTGGGTAAGGCGGACAACGGGGAAGATGCCTATGAGATGATTATGGGCACCAGTCCGGACCTGGTTCTGATGGATGTGATCATGCCGAAGCTGGACGGGATCTCTGTAATGGAGAAAGTCAAGAAGGCTTCCGGCGGGACAAAGATGCCGTCATTTATCATGGTGACGGCGGCAGGCAGCGACCATATGGCGGTGGATGCCTTTAGCCTGGGTGCCAAATATTATATTATGAAGCCCTTTGAACGGGAAGTGGTGATGGAGAAGATCCGCAGGGTCTGCTTCGGGCCGGAGCCTCTGTCTGCCTACGGGGAGATTCACAAGATCGGGCCTTATGTAAACCGGAAAGAGTATATGGAGAAAAATCTGGAGAATGATGTGACTGCCATTCTCCATGAGATCGGCATTCCCGCCCATATCAAAGGTTATCAGTATCTGCGGGATGCCATTGCCATCTCGGTCCAGGAGGATGAGCTGATGGTGTCGGTGACCAAGGTTCTGTATCCGGCCATAGCCAAGAAGCACAATACCACCTCCAGCCGGGTGGAGCGGGCCATCCGCCATGCTATTGAGGTGGCCTGGACCAGAGGCAGGCTGGATACCATCCACGACATCTTCGGCTACACCATCAACAACGGCAAGGGCAAGCCCACCAATTCCGAGTTTATTGCCCTGCTGACAGACCGGATGCGTCTGGAATACAAACGGATGTAGGTTACGGTTTACGGGGGGCATCTTCTTGTCCGGCTATGCCGGACAAGAAGCATCGGG